>CAVDWN010000110.1:0-4917 GCA_963612535.1 Sphaerochaetaceae bacterium | reverse complement strand
CATATCTGGGTCCCTATGGATTAAGTACGGCTCTATTCTGGCGGAAGATGAGGAATAGGGCGGCAAAAACCCTGGTTTTGGTATTGATTCTGGCGGACACCGCCCTTACTGTTCCTGATGGTGGGCGGCTTTGCCTAACGGCAATGGGTTTGTAACGTTGAGTGCCTATAGTTTAAAATCGTGTGATTTCAACAATCTTTTGATGCGCAGAAGCGCGATCTAGCTATTTGGGAGCGGCAATGGCGAATCCATCTTGCAAACAGGCGGCAGGCAAGCGCACAGGTATGGCGCTGCTGCTTCTTTTGACGGCTTTTATCCTGGCGTTCGCCTTCGCCCCGCGCGCCGCGATTGCAGACGAGGCGACCGATTCGGGCTCTGGGTCCGTGGCCGACCAGATAGATCCCTTCGAGTTCCTTCCGCTCAGCGTAACGGCTTCGACCGACGGCCTGCCGGACGACCAGGTGCAGATAACCGTTGCGAACACGAACGAAGTGGGCATACAGCTTACCGATCATGCGGTGTCGTTCAAGGTGCCCGACGGCTGGCACCTGGTAAGTGGCTCGCTTTCCTCGAGCGCTGCAACAACGGCCAACGGGGAATCGGTGAGCACGGCGGCGGTTCTGGCCAAGGGCTCCGGCGGCGGGCAGCCCGGCTCCGGCGATGGCTCTGGCGATGGGGCCGGAAGCGGCTCCGGCGCCGCCAGCACCCCGAAGACGGGCGACCCTTTCACTGTGCTGGCCATCATCATAGCCATCATCGTTGTGGCCACAGTTGCCCTTTTCTCGGCCAGGAAGCTTCGCTTCCATTCAACCTTGAGCGTTGTTGTTTCGGCTTTGCTCGTGTTCAGTTTGCTTCCCGTTGGCGCACTGCAAGCCATGGCCGATGAGGTGAAGGGCTCGCAGCCTGCTTCTGGCTCTTCTGGTAGCGGTGATTCCTCGACCGCCGATGCCCCTTTCACCTTCGAAAAGACTGTTGACGTTGATGCCCGCGGTGAAGCCCTTTCGATCGAGGCGTCGGTTTCCTGCAGCGCGAGCACCAATGCCGCTACCGATATCGTCAATCTTGAGCTCATTCGGCCTATCCCTGTCGGCGCGAGCAGCGTGAACGTAACCGTGCTTTCCGAGGTTGCTTATGCTGGCGCATCCGAAACCGCCGGTGAGTTCAGCACCTTCGACGCTTCAAAGATCAAGCTCAGTGGCACCCTTGAAGGCGCATCCGTTCGCAAAGGCGCCTACACCGTGAAGGTGAAGGGCGAAAACGAGCAGAGCTCTGAGCTCAAGGACCGCACCCACTACGAGCTGCGCTTCATTATCGACGGCATCCCCCAGGGCGCGGCGAGCGAGGATTCCGACTACGGCTACATCGAGCTTACCGACCAGCCGTTTGCCGACCAGAACCAGGGGTATGGCATCGCGTGCGTGAGCTATTCCACCCCGGCTGGCAGTATCGCGCAGGTTACCTCGGAATCTCCGATGGGCAGCGACGTTAACAAGCATACTTTCGACAACGGCAAGTACTTCGACGGCACCAATTGCTTCCGTGTGCCCGTAGACCTTGATGGTATTGAGGTTGGCATGCCCATCCCCACGACTTCGGAGTTTGCCAGCTATGCCCATGGCGATACGTTCAGCATCGATGGCGTTGAGTACCGCATGTTCACCAGTGATGACATTGTGAATGGCATCTCGTTCAACGTCACCAAGCACGACATCAAAGTAGTGGAATGCACCGAGGACCTTGGCTACACGTGGCTCACGTTCCAGGTCAACGATGCAACGGGCGCCGAAGCCTACGAGGAGCTGACGGATTCCCTCGCAAGTTGCGGCGTGCTCTTTGGCGGCCAGATAACCTCTACCTATAAGAACACTATCGTCTACCCCGAAGGGGCAAGCACCGACGGAACCACCCCCGCAGCCGGCGTTTTCGCCTATGCTGAGACGAGCCCTGTTGCCCCTGTCTGGGCTGCCCAGCTTGAGCGCGACGGCCAGTACACCACTGTCACCTACCTTGCCGGCGTTAGGTCCAGCCAGGAAGAAGGCGAAGAGGTGGGCGATGTCGACCTTACGGGCGCAACGTCCGTCTCTGCCTATAAGGTTGCAACCAGCGATAGAGGCGAGTCCACGGAAACCTTGGCCAGCAACATGGAAGTTTCCGTCTGCGATGCTGAAAAGGATGTTCTTCAGATCAAGGTGACCGTTCCCAACAAGCAGTTCGACAGCGATGCCCAGCTCCTTGGCTCTAGCAGCTCGAGCGAGGTTCCTTACGATGCCCTGTATACGTATTTGGGCAACATCAACCTGCGCATGACGAACGGCTCGACCAATGCCTTCGGTGTGCCGGAGAAGGATGTCGATCTCTGCCTTCTTGACGGCGATTCCTTCAAGAAGGCTCAGGGCGATGAAAGCGCGGGCAGCGAAAGCTCCAATGCCATAAGCCTTGCTTCCAGCGATGATCCTGTTACCAACAATGTGGCTTGGATCCCCCAGTCCGGCACCGTTTGCCGCTACGAGAGCGTTGGTGCGGGCGTCGGCATGGTTGAAGCCGAGAGCAAAAACGTCGTCGACGGCATGAATACTATCTATCGCAACGGCTCGAATGATTCCAAGTCGGACAAGAAGGTCAAGACGATTCTCAGCGATGCAGTCCAAACGGGTCTTGGCATCAACCATGGCATCAACTTGGTAAGGTTCCTTGGGGCGAACTTCTTGAACTATGCAACGGCGGGCTTCACCATCGTTGGGTTCTTAGGTGTCTTCATCATGGACCTCTTCCCTCAAGAGACGGAGCAGATGTACACCGTCAATGACGTTATGGATAAGCTCGATGAGATAAACGGGAAGATCGATACCGTTGAGACCACTGTTAAAACCATCAACGTGAAGCTTGATGAGCAAAGCAGCAAGCAAGCCTGGCAAACCCAGTTAAACACCTACACTAATCTGAAAAGCCTCCTGTGCTCTTCAACCACCAGCGATATGCTTCAGGGCATGGACAACGTCTTGGGCAAGTACATGGAGCTTGATGACAAAGGGGAAGAGACCACGACGCCTTGCTCGCGCAGCACTTCCATCTCACGGATGCCAGAGGAAGCTATCAATGCCCTTGATACCTACCTTACGTGCATCGACGACAACGCCAAGAACAAGGGCTTCCAAAACGGTATCGGCGGAGCATACACGGCGCTGCACAACATCCTGCTTACCGGCGACAGCCTGAGCTCGAACATCCTTGACACGTACTATGAGTACGTGAATACCAAGTACAACTGGGATGTGGAGACCAAGGCCGCCAAACGCGCCTACCTAGCAAGCTTTATGATCATGTACAACAACGCGTACGCGCTCTACAGCGCCAAACTCGGTATCGAGCTTTACAGAGCCCAGGGCAATGAAGCCAAGCTCGAGGGCGTTAATGTTGCGATGAAAGAGCTGCAGCGCTACTCGGACGACATCACCACAGTGCTTTACGGCAAGGTTGATTGGGCGAAGCTGAGGGAAGATTACCCCGGCAAAACCACCACTTCCAAATTCGACAGCACCATTACTGCTACCGATATCGACACCGACAAGATCCTTAAGGACAATCCCGGCAAATCCGTCAATGAGGTGATACAGGAGAAGTACCTTACCGCCTCGGCCTACATGAAGGCGGCGACCGACACCGACTACACCGAAGCCAAGTTCATCGGCACGGACGCGACCCGCCAGAGAACCTATTCGATCAGCAGCTACGCACTTACCGCGGCATATGATGAAAGCTGCTTTGCCCGAGCCTATGCGACTGGCTTGAACAAAGAGCTCAAGGATACATGGAAGCCGGCCTGCAGCTTCGAGCTTGACGAGTTGCAGACCATGACCACGCGACTCAACGCGTTGCCAGCATCCATGCGTCCTACCATTACGGACTCCAACGGAACCACGCGCCCGGTCGAGAACATCGCCGAGGAAATGGAAGCGGTCGGATTCAAGACCCAGAAGACTGCAACCCAGTATAAAAAACAGCTGCTCAACCTTGATACCGCTACTATGCAGGCAAGGGAAGAGAAGATCATTGGTAACAGCAAGGCCTCGCTTTGGGCTAAGAATGGCAGCACGACCGAAGTGTGGGCTACGGTTAGGGCTGATGACGCGAACCCTACCGATGAGGTTGATCGCTATTCCGACCAGGCACGCAATTGGAATTACTTCTTCACTGAGTTTGGCTATAACATCACCTACCAAAACGGCATGAGGATTCGGCTGCAATATTCGCATGATCTAAGCTCTGGCGGCGATCGTCTTGTTTCTGGCGTTGAGCTCGGCGACAAGATCACGGATCCGGAAAACTACATCGTTATCTCTGCCAGTGATTCGAAGACGGCTGGATCTACGTGGAGCGGTAAGGGCGAATTGAACGGACTGCCCTCACAGCTTAGGGGTCGCTACGGCAAGGTCTTCAACATCAAGACCGGTGCCGTTATAGACAATCAGCTTCTTTATGCGGTTGAGATACAGCTCCCGTTCTTGTTCATGATCATGAAGGGTTATCTCTGCAATGCCGTGAAGTGCGAGTACTACCCGTTCGGCGAGCTCAGCATTACCGAGAACGGCAGGTCGTCGCTTCTGTCCGACTACAAAACCTGGTATCAGACGAACTGGTATGCCAAGGGTATCGATGATGGTGATTACTACGGTAGCCAGAACAATTCCATCGATATCCGTCGGTACAACAAAGCGACCAACTAGGATCCATCGCGCGCGACCAGGTGCTCCACGGGCCTTTCTGCGTCCAGAAAACAGCTGTGGTTTCGCAGGCGATAGGCTCCAAGGTAAGGCTGAAAGCGGATCAGCGTTATTTTCCGGAATGCGCAGAAAGCTATTCGAACGAACGAAGCCCCTGGGCGGAAGCGGTACCTTGCTTCCGTTCCAGGGGCTTCGA
>CAVDWN010000109.1:0-4988 GCA_963612535.1 Sphaerochaetaceae bacterium | reverse complement strand
TCGAGCGCATCCCCGCCGACATCCGCGCCGCCGGCGGCGTTTCGCGCATGAGCGACCCGAAGATGATCAAGGGCATCCAGGAAGCGGTTTCCATCCCCGTTATGGCCAAGTGCCGCATCGGCCACTTCGTTGAGGCGCAGCTGCTCGAAGCCATCGAGATCGACTACATCGACGAATCCGAGGTGCTCTCCCCCGCCGACGACACCTACCACATCGACAAGACCCAGTTCTCCGTTCCCTTCGTCTGCGGCGCCCGCGATTTGGGCGAGGCCCTTCGCCGCGTTGCCGAGGGTGCAACCATGATCCGCACCAAGGGCGAACCCGGCACCGGCGACGTGGTGCAGGCCGTGCGCCACATGCGCAAGATGAACGCGCAGATCCGACACGTGGTTTCCCTGCGCGAAGACGAGCTGTTCGAGGAAGCCAAGCAGCTGGCAGTGCCGGTGCAGCTGGTGCGCTACGTCCACGAGAACGGCAAGCTGCCCGTGGTGAACTTCGCCGCCGGCGGCGTGGCCACCCCGGCCGATGCCGCGCTGATGATGCAGCTGGGCGCCGAGGGCGTGTTCGTGGGCTCCGGCATCTTCAAGTCGGGCAACCCCGCAAAGCGCGCCCAGGCAATCGTGAAGGCGGTTACCAACTACACCGACGCGAAGCTCATCGCCGAGCTCTCCGAAGACCTGGGCGAAGCCATGGTGGGCATCAACGCCGACGAGATCGAGCTCATCATGGAAGAGCGCGGTCGCTAATGGCTACCGCCATCCTTGCCCTGCAGGGAGCCTTCATCGAGCACCAGAAGAAGCTCGAGGCACTCGGCGAGAGCTGCTTCGAAGTTCGCCAGCTCTCCGACTTGGAAAGGCCTTTCAGCAGGCTAGTGCTCCCCGGCGGCGAAAGCACCACCCAGGCAAAGCTTTTGCGCGAGCTGGGCTTGCTGGAGCCCCTGAAGGCAAGAATCGAAGCCGGCATGCCGGTGCTCGCCACCTGCGCAGGGCTTATCCTTCTGGCAGAAACCGTGGAAGGCACCGGCGATTTGGCGAACCTGAACCCGCAAGCCGCAGAGCTTCGTCTTGCGGTGCAAGGCTTCGGCACCCTGCCCATAACGGTATGCCGCAACGCCTACGGCCGGCAGCTGGGAAGCTTCCATGCGTACGGCACGTTCGGCGAATTCAAGGATGTTCCGATGACCTTCATCCGCGCGCCCTTCATCACCGAAGTCCGAGGCAGCACCCAAGTGCTTGCCGAATACGAGGGCAACGTGGTTGCCGTGCGAAGCGGCAACCAGTTGGGCATGGCGTTCCACCCCGAGCTCGATGCCGACAACCGCATCCACGAGCTGTTCCTCTCGCTGTAAAAGGCCAAAGGCCGCCTCCGTCAATGCTTGGAGGCGGCCTTATCCATCTTCTTCACCATGTCGTCGGCGCAGGGGCAATGATCGGGGTTGTGCGCACTGCAGCCGCCGCATTCATCGCAGGCAATGTGCTTGCCCTGCTTATGCGCCCGCACCCAGCTGGCGATGATGGCAGCCACCACAGCTATAAGGACGATCAGCACGATCGCAGATCCCAAGTTCATATCCGATCACTCCTTTTCAGGAAACGCAAAGGCCGCGGGCCCACCATAGCATCTGGCAAGCCCGCGGCCGATTCGTGCAACTAAGCCGAAACCTGTATTACGCCTCGTCTACCGAACGGGCCACAGCCTTGCCCTGCCACTTGTTGGGGCGGAAGAGCAGCCACAGGAATGCGGCGAACAGGACGATTGCCACAACCGTGAACGGGTTGAAGGTAACCTCGCCCATGGCCATGCCGGCGAACTGGTAGATCCACAGGGAAACAACCCAGGCAATGCCGCACTGGTAGCCGATAGCCGCCCAGAACCACTTGCGGTTGTTCATCTCGCGCTTGATGGCGCCCATTGCCGCGAAGCAAGGTGCGCACAGCAGGTTGAACGCCAGGAACGCGTAACCGGAGCAGTAGGTGAACGCCGCCTGCACGTTTGCGTACCAACCAGCATCGCCGTTGTACAGGATGCCGAAGGTGGAAACAACGTTCTCCTTCGCGATGAGGCCGGTGATGGTTGCGGATGCTGCCTGCCAATCGCCGAAGCCCTGGCCTGCCCAGATCCAGCAGATCGCGCCGCCGATAACCGCCAAGATGGAATCGCTCTGATCCTCAACGGCAACCAAGCCCTCTGCGGTGACCCCGTAGCTGGAAATGAACCAGATAAGGATAGATGCCACCAAGATGATGGTGCCGGCCTTCTTGATGAACGACCATGCGCGCTCCCACATGCTGCGCAGCACTGCGCCGATGGTGGGAAGGCGGTAAGGAGGAAGCTCCATAACGAACGGCGCCGGGTCGCCTGCGAAGAAGCGGGTCTTCTTCAGGATGATGCCGGAGCACAGGATGGCGATGATGCCCAGGAAGTAAGCGCTCGGGGCAACCCACCACTCGCCGCCGTACACAGCGCCGGCGAACAGGGCGATGATGGGCAGCTTCGCGCCGCAGGGGATGAACGTCGTGGTCATAACCGTCATGCGGCGGTCGTTCTGGTTCTCGATGGTGCGGGAAGACATGATGCCGGGAACACCGCAGCCGGTGCCGATGAGAATCGGGATGAACGACTTGCCGGAAAGGCCGAAGCGGCGGAACACGCGGTCCAAGATGAAGGCCACGCGGGACATGTAGCCGCAGGACTCCAGGAAGGCAAGCATCAAGAACAGGACGAGCATCTGGGGCACGAAGCCGAGCACGGCGCCGACACCGGCAACGATGCCGTCAAGGATCAGCGACTTCAGCCAATCAACGCATTGGATGGAATCCAGCGCGTTTTCAACCAGCACGGGGATGCCGGGAACCCAGAAGCCGTACTTGGTAGGATCGGGCTTGCTGCCCTCAAGCTCTTCCGAGTACTTCTTGTAATCGATTTCCTGAACCTGGCCCTCGTCGTCAACGTAGCTGGCCACGATATCCGATTTCGCTGCCTCGTCGGCGAACGTTTCGGACTTGGGGTCGAGGCCCGCCTCGGTCGCGGCCTTCTCGTAGGCATCGATTACCTTCTGGTCGCCCGCATAGGGAGCAAGCACTCCCTGTGCATCCTGGTATGCCTTCGCGTCCACTTCGACGGTCGTGTTCTCGCCGGACTCGTCGTCGTACGACTGGAAGCTGGCCGTCAGCCCAGCTGCCTTGGCGTCTTGCGCAAAGGTCTCGGAGCTGGGATCAAGGCCCTTTTCCTTGGCAGCGGCCTCGTATGCCTCTACCGAGCTCTTGGCGTTGTCGTACTCGGCGTTCGCCTCGTCAAGCTGCTCCTGACCAGGGCCGATGTACCAGCCGTCGCCGAAGACGCCGTCGTTGGCCCAGTCGGTGGCAACCGTGCCCACGGTGCTTACCGCGATGTAGTACACCAGGAACATGACCACCACGAAGATGGGCAGTGCCAAGATTCGGTTGGTTACCACGCGGTCGATCTTGTCGGAAGTGGTCATGCCGCTCGAAGAGCTCTTGCTGCGGCAGTGATCGATGATGCTCGAGATGTGCGAGTAGCGGTCGTTGATCACCACGCTCTCGGTATCGTCGTCGGCTTCCTTTTCCAACTTCTCGATGATGTCGGAAACATCGGGCGCGCTGGGCAAGGATGCGATGATCTTCTCGTCCTTTTCCAGCAGCTTGATGGCATAGAAGCGCTTCAGCTTCTCGGGGATGTCGGAGGGAAGGCGCTCGATGATGCCGGAAAGCGCTTCCTCTGCAGGGGCAGAAAGGGTGATCGGCGTGGCCGGGGCGGCGGAGCCGATGGTCTTCAGGCAGTTCACTACCTCGTCGATGCCCTCGTTGCGAAGGGCAGAGATCTCGATGACGTTGCAGCCAAGCTCCTTGGCCAGCGCGTCGGAATGGATCTCGTCGCCGCGCTTGCGAACAACGTCCATCATGTTCACGGCGACAACCACCGGAACGCCCATCTCAAGCAGCTGGGTGGTGAGGTACAGGTTGCGCTCCAGGTTGCTGCCATCGACGATGTTCAGGATGGCGTCGGGCTTTTCCTGGATAAGGAAATTACGCGCAACAACTTCTTCGAGGGTATACGGGGAAAGGGAATAGATACCGGGGAGGTCGGTGATCTCGATGGACTTGTCGTCCTTGAGCTTACCGCCCTTTTTCTCTACGGTTACGCCCGGCCAGTTGCCAACATACTGGTTGGAACCGGTAAGAGCGTTGAACAGGGTTGTTTTGCCGCTGTTCGGGTTGCCGGCAAGTGCAACTCTCATTCATTCCTCCATTCTTTGTTAGATGAAGCTAACTGATGGGTTTAAAAAAGACCGCTGGGGAAGCGGCCGCGGGCACGAGTGCCAGCCTGCCGAAGGATACTTGCTTAACCCTTTGGCTGGCGGGCATCTACTCGACCTCGATCATTTGCGCATCTTCCTTGCGCAGCGACAGCTCATAGCCGCGAACGGTGACTTCCACCGGGTCGCCCAAAGGCGCCACCTTGCGAACATAAACCGAGCAGCCTTTGGTGATGCCCATGTCCATGATGCGGCGCTTCACGGCACCAGTGCCTGAGAGCTTCACGACGGTAACGGTTTCGCCGTTCTTTGTTTCTCGAAGAGTCTTCACGTATTCCTCCTTCCGTTTTTCGCTGGGGGGTGCGATATACAACGGAGAGCCGCTAGATCATGATGTGCTTAGCGAGCTCCGAGGAGAGCGCAACACGCGCGCCCTTCACGTTGACGATGAGGTTGCCACCGTTGCGGGAGATCACCGTGATCTCGTCGCCGGGGATGAAACCGAGGTTCTCCAAATGGCGATGCAGGTCGCCATCGCCGCGAAATGCCTTAACACGGTAAACCCCGTTGCTCTTCACTTCGGCCAAGACCATCTGGAACCCTTTCGATGCGTAACATGCGCGGCTATACAGCATGGGCATGTTATCTGTAGTTAACTATCAGACGATGTTAACCTGATCAAACAAAGTTGGCAATGGATAACTTGGAGCGC
>CAVDWN010000108.1:0-5063 GCA_963612535.1 Sphaerochaetaceae bacterium | reverse complement strand
GATGTCAGGCATGGCTTGCCCCTTCCTCTTCCCAGGCGTTCACCTTGTCGATGATGGCGGTGATGTCCATGGTTGCCGGGCAATCTACCAGGCAACGGCCGCATCCCACGCACAGCGGCTCGCCGTAGCGCTCCTCGAAGAAGCAGAGCTTGTGCATGAAGCGCTGGCGCACGCGGTTGCGCTTCTGCTCGCGCGGGTTGTGGTTGCCCGCCATAAGCGTGTAGTCCTTGAACATGCAGCTGTCCCAGCAGCGGAAGCGCGCGTTCTCTTCCTTCTTGCGCGCCTGGCTCAGGTCGAAGCAGTGGCAGGTGGGGCAGATGAACGTGCAGCTGCCGCAGGTAAGGCAGGCAGTGGAAACCTCGTCCCAAAGCGGGCTGTCGAACAGGTTGTGCAGCTTCTGGGCAACGCCTTCCATGTTCACCTTGGTGGTGCACTTAACCGGCTGGTGGGCAACTTCGCCCTGTTCCAGGTACGGTGCCCACATATCCAACAGGGCTTGCCCCTTCTGTGTTTGGGCGCGGGCCTCGAAGGCGTCTTCGCCTTCCACCAGTAGAACATCGGCCCCCGGTGCCTCGTTGGGGCTTTGCCCCATGGAATCGCAGAAGCAGGCGTCGCTGCAGCGGTTGCAGGCAAGCGCCACCAGCGTCATGGCTTTGCGCTTCGCCTGGTAGAACTCGTCTACGTAGCCCTTGGTAAGGAACACCTGGTCCATGCGCTCGATGGCCGCAACGTCGCAGGGGCGCACTCCGAAGGCAACGAACGGCGCAGGTTGCTCCAACGCGCTCTCGATGAAGGTCCCTTCCGGCCCCTTGCCCCAGGTATAGAGCTTCTCGGTAGAGGGGAACAGCAGCCCCTTCGGCGGGATCTTCGTGTTCTGCAGCTCGAAGTTGGGCTCGGTGATGCCCTGTTCCTCGCTGTACTGCGCAAAGCAGGAGGTCCCATCCACTATGGTTGGCAGGTACACGTCCATGGCTTGGGCGGTAGCGCCGAGCACTTCGGCCAAATGGCTTTTCTTGAACAGCATTTCCGGCCTCCTACATGAACTCTTCGACGTCGTCGGTCTTGAAGGTGCGCAGCGCATCGGGGCCTTCCGCGGTAAGCCCGCCGCCCTCGTAGGGGCCGAACAGCTCGTCGATGTCCTTGATCTGCTTGTGCATCAGGGTCATGAGCGGCAACCCCATGGGGCACACGCGCTCGCATTCGCCGCATTCTATGCAGCGGTCGGCCACGTGGAACGAACGCGTCACGCCGTAGTAGCGCGCCTGCTCCACGTCGAACTGCTTGCCCTGCCATCCTTCGCGCTCCTGTTCGGCGAAGCACACCTTGCAGGTGCAGCAGGGGCAGGCCTGCCGGCAGGCGTGGCAGCGGATGCACGTTTCGTACATCAGGTCGAAGAACGCCCTGCGCTCCTCGCGCGTCATGGCCTCGAGGTTGCGCACGTCGGCAAAGCGGTCGTTCTTCGGCTCGGGTACCGGCTCACCCAACAGCTCGTCGTAGATAACCGGGTTGTGGAACTGGCATTCGCGGCAGCGCTTCAGCTCTATGCCCTCGCGGGTGGTGCAGCCGGTGCAGGGGATGCCGATGAGGTACACGTCCTCGCGCCTTATCTGCCTGTCGGCGATAAGGCGGTTGATGGCACGCGACTCGCAGCCGCGGGTAACAAGGCCCACGCGCCCTTTGTCTTTCTGTTCCAGCACGTACTTGCCCAGGGCGTGCTCGCAGTGCTGGTCGCACGCCAACTGCGCTGCATGCTGGGGCGTGTCGGCGCAATAGGGGGTTCGTTGGTATTCCAGGCGCCCAGCGCTCCAGCCTATGACGCAGGCAACCGTGCCTTCTTCGATAAGCTGGGATGCGCGCTTGCGCACTTCTTCGGTGAAGTCCATCACAATCCCTCCCTTGCGTTCTTCGGCGTTGCCAGCCACTCGAATTTGGCGGCAATGGGGCGGGGTATGTCCTCGGGCGCCAAATGGGGAAGGTCGTTCGAAAGCGGCCCAAGCTCGCGGATGCGCTCGGTTGCCTCTATCACGGTGTCGCGGAACTTGCCCGCCTCGGATCCGGATATCCAGCGCACGATGAAGCGGTCGGGCTCAAGCCCCAGGTATTCCAGCAGGCGCTTGTACACCAGCATGCGGCGCTTGGCGTAGTAGTTGCCGGTGGCGTAATGGCAGTCGCCGGGGTGGCAGCCGCATACCAGCACGCCATCGACGCCGTTCTGATAGGCCTTCAGCACGTACTGGGGGTTCACGCGGCCCGAGCACGGTACGCGTAGCAAGCGGATGTCGGCGGGGTACTCCATGCGGTTCAGGCCCGCCAGGTCGGCGCCGGCGTAGGTGCACCAGTTGCAGCAGAACGCCAGTATCTTCGGTTGCCATTCCTTTGGGGCGGTATCGGTTGCCGGCGCTGCGCTGGCGGCAGTTGCCGGGGTGGTGGTTTCGGTGTTCTGGTTCATCGGAGCAACGCCTCCATTTCGCGCATGATTCCCTCGTTGGTGAAGCCCAGAAGGTCGGCGGCACCGGCGCGGCAGGCAACGGTGCAGGCGCCGCAGCCTTGGCACAGGCCGGGGTTGGGCTTTGCCACGGTGCGGGTTACCTTCTGCGAGTTCTCGCGCAGGGTTACCTCGGTAAGCTCGATGGCGCCGTAGGGGCAGATGTCGGTGCAGGCGCCGCAGCCGGAGCATTTGGCGTTGTCAACGTGCACGATCATCGGGTTCGACTCTATCTGCCCGCGGGCCAGCAGCCCGATAACCTTCGAAGCGGCCGCACCCGCCTGGGCTACGGTGTCGGGGATGTCCTTCGGGCCTTGGGCCACGCCGGCAAGGTAGACGCCGGCCGTGTTGGTTTCCACGGGGCGCAGCTTCGGGTGCGCTTCGGTGAAGAAGCCCTCGGGGCCGCGCTGCGCGTTCAGCACGCCCGCAATCTGGCTGGCTCCCTCGTTGGGTACCATGGCGGTTTCCAGCACCACCATGTCGGCATCGACGCGCACCACCTGGCCGGAAAGCGTGTCTTCGCCCATGCACACCAGTTTGCCGCCTTCGGGGTATATCTTCGACACGCGCCCGCGCACGTATACGGCGCCGTCGTTCAAGGTGTTCATATAGAACTCGTCGTAGCCCTTGCCCGCGCAGCGCACGTCCATGTAGAACACGAAGCAGCGGCCGTCCTTCACCTTGTCCAGGTACTGGTGCGCGTGCTTTGCCGAGTACATGCAGCAGGCGCGGCTGCAGTAGGAAACGCCCTTATGCGGGTCGCGCGAGCCAACGCATTTGATGATGGCAAGCGTCTTCGGCTCGGCATGGTCGCTGGGGCGCTGGATATGGCCTTCGGTGGGGCCCGATGCGTTCACCAATCGCTCGAACTGCAGGCCGGTGACGATGTCGGGGTAGCGCCCGCCGCCGTATTCGCCGTAGATCTTCGTCCAATCGATGAGGTCGTAGCCGGTGGCCAGGATGATGGCGCCGAAGGTTTCGGTGGTGGTGCGGTCGGTGTCGTCGTAGCGGATGGCGCCGGTGGGGCACACCTTGGCGCACACGCCGCACTTGCCCTCGGTGAGCTTCCGGCAGGTTTTGGCGTCGATGGTGGGCTTGCTGGGCACGGCTTGGGCGAAGGGTTTGTATATGGCCTTGCGAAGCGATAGGCCCTCATCGAACTCGTTGGCGGTTTTGCTGGGGCATTTCGTCTCGCAGGCGCCGCAGCCGGTGCACAGGTCGTAGTCGATGTACTTGGCGCGCTCGCGGATGGTTGCCTCGAAGTTGCCGATGTAGCCGGTTACCTTCTCCACTTCGGAAAGGGTCTTGATGGTGATGTTGGGGTGGTTGCCCGCCTCCGACATCTTCGGCGTGCAGATGCAGGCCGAGCAGTCCATGGTGGGGAAGGTCTTGTCCAGCTTCACCATCTTCCCGCCGATGGAAGGGTTGCGCTCCACCAGCGTTACCGGGAAGCCGGCGTCGGCCACGTCGATGGCCGCTTGGATGCCGGCGATGCCCGCGCCCACCACCAGCACTTTGCGGTTCACGGGGATGGTGCTGGTGTACAGGTTCTTGTTGGTATCTACCTTGGCAACGGCCATAGCCACCAGGTCGATGGCCTTGGGGGTGGAGGTAGCCTTGTCCTTGTGCACCCACGAGCACTGCTCGCGGATGTTGGCGATTTCCAGCAGGTAGGGGTTGATGCTGGTCTTCTCGGCAAGCATCTTGCGGAAGGTCTGCTCGTGCATGCGCGGGCTGCAGCTGGCTATGACGATGCGGTCGAGGTCGTGTTCCTTCACGGCATCGGCGATGGCCTGCTGGCCCGGGTCGGAGCAGGTGTACTTGTTGGTGGTTGCGAAGGCCACGTTCGGCATAAGGCGCGCGGCATCGGCCACCGCCTGCACGTCTACCGTTGCCGCGATGTTGGTGCCGCAATGGCACACGAACACTCCGATTCGGCTCATGCGATCACCTCCTTGGCAGTGCTGTTCGCAGGTGGTTTTGCCGCATTGCCTGCAGGTGCGCCCTCTGCTTTCGGCATCGACTTGGCTGCGCGCGCTGCAGCCCGTGCCTTGCGTTGGGCTTCCTTCGCCGCACGTTCGGCCTCTTCGGCAGCTTTCTGGGCGGCTCGTTGCCGCTGCCAGGCCTCGTGCGCGCGTTCATGCAGGTTGGCGGCGGGGTGGAAAT
Source organism: Sphaerochaetaceae bacterium (assembly GCA_963612535.1). Classification (GTDB taxonomy): domain Bacteria; phylum Actinomycetota; class Coriobacteriia; order Coriobacteriales; family Eggerthellaceae; genus Anaerotardibacter. The sequence goes on along the minus strand of CAVDWN010000108.1, from coordinate 412 downwards.
GCCGCCCAATGCCGCTTTTCGCCTGCGGTGCACCCATGCTGGCGGCCAGCAGCTCGGTGAAGTAGTACACGGGGATGTCGAGCGCGGGCAGGCCTTCCTTGGCTCGCGACGCGTTCACCTCGGCTTCGCGCATGTCCAGGTTCAGCATGCAAAGCGGGCAGGCGCAGGCTATGGCGTCGGCGCCGTTGGCATGTGCGTTCTCGAAGATGCGGCGTACCATGGTTCGCCCAAGGCTGGGAACGGTTACCTGGTGCGATGCGCCGCAGCACTCGTTCTTGAAGTTCCACTCGATGGGTTCGGCGCCCGAAAGGGCAACGAGCTGCTCCATGCTGTGCGGTTGCTCATCGTCGTCGAAGGCGCACACCTCGGTGGGGCGCAGCAGGGCGCAGCCGTAGTAGCAGGCAACCTTCAG
>CAVDWN010000107.1:0-5066 GCA_963612535.1 Sphaerochaetaceae bacterium | reverse complement strand
CTTCCACTGGGAGATGCGCCCGCCGGCGCGGATGGGGGTTGCCACCGTTTCCACGGTATCGCCCGCCTTCACAGGAAGAAGGTGCGTGCTGGAAACCTCTACGCCCAGGAAGAACATCTTGTCGGAGTCGTAATGGTCGGTGCAGCACTGGCTGGCGGCGTTTTCCGCCAAGGCCGCGCTGATGCCGCCATGCAGCACGCCATGGGGCTGCAGCATGTTCTCGGTTACCAGCATGCGGGTAACGTACTTTTCGGGGGTGCTTTCAACAAGCTCGATCCCCAGAAGGTCGGAAAGCGCCATGTTACTTCCTTTCGCCCAACTGCCGCTTGGCAGTTTCCAACTGCTGTTTCACATCTTCAAGCTGGGCTTCCGCTTCTTGTTTCGCAGCTTCCAGCTCGTGGGTTTTCTCTTCTACTGCGGCCTCTATCGCCTTGGCATCGCGCTTCAGCGGCAGCTCGTCTTCGTCTTCGGGGTGCGGGTGGTTGTCGAAGTAGCCCGTTTGGCCGCGCACCTGCCAGGCGCAGGTGGCGTACACCAGCGTTACCGCCAGCGAGAACACCATGGCGGGGTCCATCTTCCCCATACTCCAAGCGCTGGCCACTTCCCAAGACGAAAGCAGGGCGGCAAGCAGCGTGGCCCAGAAGAACACCGTTATGCGGTGCGGGTTGTGCGCGCCCCATAGGCCGGCAAAGGCCACCAGCAGGTTCAGCACGCCGCTGACCACCGTGGAAGAACCGAACGTCATCACGGGCACAAGCTCGGTAGGGTCGAACAGGCCGATGGCCCGGATGGTAAGGAAGCCGGCGCCGGTGGCTATTTCCACCAGGGCCCAAACCGCATACACCAAGCAGAGCACGCGCGTGCGGCGCTGCCATGCGGTGTACGGGGTTCCATCGGCGGAAAGGCGCTCCTTCTTCCGGCGCCCCGCCTTCACTGCTGTTCCCTCGGCTTCGCTCAAACCCTTGCGCTCCTTTCGGCTATCTTCCCGATTGTATAAGAAAAGGCAGGGCACGTTGCCCCGCCTTCCCTAGGATTCGACCACGGTTGGCCTCCAGTTGGCCCCCGGCCGCCCACAGCCGTACCAGGGGCCAGCTCGCAGAGCAGGCTACCCGCGAACCTCGGCACCGGTGGCGCCGCATACCTTCTTGATAAGGCGCGTGTGCTGCTTTTCCACTTCCTCGCTGGTGAGCGTGCGATCGGCGCTGCGGTACGCCAGCGCGTAGGCCATGGACTTCTTGCCGGCACCCAAGCGCTTTTCGTCGCGGTACACGTCGAAGAGCTGGGCGGATTCCAGCAGTTTGCCGCCCGCGGAATTGATGCAGCGGGAAAGCTGCTCGTGCGTGACCTCTTCGTCTACCACGAAGGCAACGTCGATGGTGACCGCAGGGAACACGGGAACGTCCACGTAGTCACGGGCCGGGCGGGCGCACTTGATAAGGGCGTCCAGGTCAAGCTCCAGGGCAACGATGGGCGCCTGGGCGTCGAACGTCTGGGCCGCCAACGGATGGACTTCGCCCAGCCAACCCAGCAGCGTGCCGCCGGAAAGCACCTGGGCACCGCGGCCCGGCTGCAGGTGCGGGGCGTCTTCGGCGGAAAGCGCCTTGAAGCGCACCTTCGGGATGGCCAGCTCGCGCAGCAGGCTCTCGATCACGCCCTTGCCGTCGAAGAAGTCGAAGGCAGCGGGCTTGTTGTTCCAGGCAGGGTCGCCCATGGCGCCGGCCATAACGGCTGCCAGGCGCTGGCGCTCCTTGGGGCTCTTGTGGCCCTCGGCGCCGAAGAACACCACGCCGGTTTCGTACAGCTGCACGTTGTGCACGCCGCGGCTCTGGTTGTAGGCAACGCTGCGCAGCAGACCGGGGATGATGGACTGGCGCATAACGGACTGCTCGGTATTCAGCGGGTTCAGCAGCTCCACGGGAATGCCCAGGCCCTCGGTGGGCATGCGCAGCTGGGAGATCTCGTTCGGGTCGGCAAACGAGTACGTCATGGTCTCGTTCAAGCCGCAGGCGCGCATGGTGTTGTTCACCACGTCCAGGATGCGCTGCGCCTCGGAGCGCACACCGAAGCGGCCACGGCCGCCGGGCAGCGTGGGGGTGATCTTGTCCATGCCGTACAGGCGCAGAACCTCTTCGTACAGGTCTATCTCGCGCGGGAGGTCGGGGCGGAACGTGGGGCTTACCACGTTCAGGGTGTCGGCATCGGGGCCGTCGGTTACCTCGCAGCCCAAGCGACCAAGGATGTCCACCACGAACTCGCGCGGAACCTGCGCGCCCATCATGGCGTTGAAGCGGCTGATGCGGAACTGCAGGTGCGGCTGCTCGGACTTCAGCGGCCACTGGTCGATGATGCCCGCCTCGTTCGATTCGGCCCAGCTTACCTTGCCGCCGGAAACCTCGGCGATAAGGGCGGCAGCGACGGCGGATCGCACGTCGATGCCGTGGTCGTCTACCCCGCGCTCGTAGCGCATGGAGCTTTCAGAGATAAGCCCCAGGTTGCGGCTGGTGCGGCTGGTACGGCCCGCCTCGAAGGTGGCGGTTTCCAGCAGCACGTCTACCGTTTCCTCGGTCACCTCGGAATCGAGGCCGCCCATAACGCCGGCAAGCGCCACGGCGCCCAGCTCGGGGGTGGAGATAACGGTCATGTCGGAAGTAAGCGTGCGCTCCTGGCCATCGAGCGTGGTGAGCTTCTCGCCTTCCTCGGCAGCGCGGATAACCACGTTCGCCTTGCCTTCGGCGTTCTTCAGCTTGGCAAGGTCGAAGGCGTGCAGCGGCTGGCCGAACAGGAACAGGATGTAGTTGGTAACGTCCACGATGTTGTTGATGGAGCGCTGGCCGATGGCCGCAAGGCGCTCAACCATCCAGTCGGGGCTGGGGCCCACCTTGCAGCCGCGGATAACGCGGGCGGCATAGCGCGGGCAGCGGGCCTCGTCGGCGATGGTGATGCTCACCTCGGAATCAAGCGCGGGCGCGTCTTTGCAAAGCTCCAGCTTGCCGGCCATTTCCGACAGCGGGTTGGTGTAGGGTTTTTGGTACATGGCGCCCACTTCGCGCGCAAAGCCCACCACGGAAAGGCAGTCGGGGCGGTTCGGGGTTATCTCCAGGTCGAGCACCGTGTCGGCCAACTTCAGGTAGTCGGCGATGGGCTGGCCGGTAGGGGCGTCTTCGGGAAGCACCCAAATGCCCTCGTGGTCGTTGCCCATGCCCAGCTCGCGCTGGGAGCAGCACATGCCGCAGCTGGCAACGCCGCGCAGCTTCGACTTCTTGATCTTGAAGTCGCCGGGCAGCACCGCGCCGATGGTGGCAACGGGAACCTTGATGCCGGCGGCGATGTTGGGCGCGCCGCACACGATCTGCACGGGCTCTTCGGCCCCCACGTCAACCGTGGTCACGTGCATATGGTCGGAATCGGGATGGTCTTCGCAGGTAAGCACACGGCCAACCACCACACCGTCGAAGGTATCGCCCAAGCGGTCTACGCCTTCGACGCCGGTGCCGGTAAGGTCCAGGCGGTCGCAGAACGCCTTGGTGTCTTCCGGGACCTCCACATAATCAGAAAGCCATTTCAAGGATACTTTCATGTTCGTCTCTTTCTATCCAACAACCAGTTGGCCGAAAAGCCCTGGTTGGAACAAGGTCAACAGCGGTTTGCGCGCCGGCAGCGAACCGGCACAGCCGCATTAGAACTGGCGCAGGAAGCGCATGTCGCCTTCCAGCAGCATGCGAAGGTCGGGCACGTTGTACTTCAGGCAGGCAACGCGCTCGATGCCCACGCCGAAGGCGAAGCCGGAATACACCTCGGGGTCGATGCCCGACATGCGCAGGACGTTCGGGTCTACCATGCCGCAGCCCAGGATCTCGATCCAGCCGGTGCCCTTGCACATGCGGCACTTGTCGCCGTTGTGCAGGTGGCCGGTGCCGCCGCACACGCCGCAGCTTACGTCGGCTTCAGCGGAAGGCTCGGTGAAGGGGAAGTAATGCGCGCGGAAGCGGGTTTCGCGCTCGGGGCCGAACACCTGCTTGCAGAAGTAATCCAGCGTGCCCTTCAGGTCGCCGAAGGTGATGCCCTTGTCTACCACCAAGCCCTCGCACTGGTTGAACTGGGGCAGATGGCTGGGGTCGGCCACGTCGCGGCGGTACACCTTGCCGGGGGCGATCATGTAGATGGGAAGCTCGCGGTCTTCCATGGCATGCACCTGCACGCCGGAGGTCTGCGTGCGAAGCAGCACGGCCGATTCGCCCTTCACGGCGGTTTCGGCGCCGGTGTTGTCCTTCACGTAGAAGGTGTCGGCCAAGCCACGGCTGGGATGGTCTTCGGGGGCGTTGAGTGCCGTGAAGTTGTACCAGTCGGTTTCCACCTCGGGGCCGGTGAGCACGGTGTAGCCCAGACCCAGGAAGATCTCGGAGATCTCGTCGGAGATGGCGTTGATAAGGTGACGCGTGCCCATCTGCTGGGAGCGGCCGGGCAGCGTGATGTCGATGGCGTCGGCTTCCATCTTCGCCTCGAGCTCGGCGTGGGCCAGCTCCTTCTTCTTGGCCTCGAGCGCGGCCTCGATCTCGTTGCGGGCGGCGTTCACCGATTTGCCCACCTCGGCGCGGTGCTCCTTGGCAACCTGGCCCATGGCGCGCAGGTAGCCGGTAAGCGTGCCCGACTTGCCCACTACCTCTACGCGGATCTTCTCCAGCGCATCGGTGGTAGGTGTCTTGCCAATAGCCTCGAGCGTATTGGCATGCAGGGATTTGATATCGTCGATAACTGACATTCCTTGCAACCTTTCCTGAAAGCTGTTCCGGCGGCGCCAGGGACGCCCCGGTATGAAAAAAGAGCCCTTCTTGTCCTGGAATATCCAAGGACGAGAAGGGCTCTCGCGGTACCACCCTGGTTGATGCGCCTTACGTTGCCGCCCGGTGCACCCACTTATGCTGCTCTGTAACGGGAGCGCCCGCCAAGGCTAGTAACGTCCACGCTTGCGCGCCCTGCTTTCACCTTGATGCTGGTAAAGGGAATCGCACTGCCTGCACGCCGGGTTCTTCCAGCCAAGGAACCCTCTCTGTTGGCTTGCGAAGGGC
>CAVDWN010000106.1:0-5068 GCA_963612535.1 Sphaerochaetaceae bacterium | reverse complement strand
TCGATGATGTGGCCGCCGCCGGGCAGGTCGATGATCTGGCGCGAAACCGTGGTGTGCCGGCCCTTGCCGTCGCTGCGCACCTCGGTGGTTTTCTGAACCTTGCTTCCCACCAGCATGTTCACCAAGCTGGACTTGCCCACGCCGCTGCGGCCGATGAGCACAGCCGTCTTGTCGCCCTCTGCGATGGCCTGCGCCAGGCGCTGCACCGATTCAGGGCTGCGGTCGGAAACGGCCAGAAGCTCGTCGTTGCCCACGAAGCCGTCGATGCGGCGTCGCACTTCCTCCACCTCTTCGGCAGAGGCCATCAGGTCGGCCTTGGTGAGCACCACCATAACCTGGGCGCCCGTTTCGTGCGCCAGCACCAGCTCGCGCTCCAGCCGGCGGATGTTCACCTCTTCGATGGGCTGCGCCACCACCACCAAATCGAAGTTGGCGGCAAGCGTTTGGGGCAGGGCGCGCTCGGTGGGGTCTTTGCGCACGAAGCAGGTGCGGCGCGCAAGCGTTTCCTCGATGATGCCCTTGTCGTGCCCCTCGGGCAAGGAAACGCGCACCCGGTCGCCCACCACGGCGCGCTTGTCGCTGCCCTTCACCAGGGAAATGGCATGCTCGCAGCGTACCTCTTCCCCGCCCTCAAGGCGCACCAACGGGTACCCTCTGTCGAGCTTGACCACTTGCCCTTCCTGCATGGAACCCCCCGTCACAGCGTTCCCTCGCGCTTCTTGTAGTACACGTACAGAAGGGCTGCGCCGGCGATGACTGCCAGCACGCCGGCAACCAAGATATGCATGTTCACCTGGGGATATTCCGCTTCACCGGAAGCCAGTGCCGCAAGCTCTTCCACGTGGATGTCCGACATGCCCTGATGCTCGGCGCATTCCAGGTGGAACGTGCCGCGCACCTGCAGCTCGGTTCCCTTCATGCCGAAATGGCCGTACGAGTCGATGACGTTGGACTGCTCCATGGTCATGAACACGGAAACCACGCTGGGGTTGGCGGCGTCGGAATCCTGCAGGGTTATCCAGCAGTTGCCGCCCTGCATCTCGTCGTTGATGCGATCGCCCACCACTTCGCCCTGCACCAGCACGGTTTGGCCTTCGTAGTACGAGTCGGCCTTGGCAAGATCGGCTATCGAGGTTTGGTAGAGAAACGAGCTGTCGGGCAGCTGGTTCACGTACACACGGTTGGAGTTCGCCTGCCCCTCTTCATCGGCCCAAGCGAAAGCGGGCAATGCCAGCAGGGCCACCAGCAGCAAGGCCACCAGGAACGGCAGGGCGAACCTGCGCGAAGGGGCAGCCGCGGCCAGTTGCGACGAATCCGTTGCGCCTGCCCTTGCTGCGCCCGATCCCGATATGCGGATGCGCGCCATCATCTGCTGCGCTCCGACTTGGCACGCGGCTTGCAGGAAACCACGACTTTCACGATAAGGGCCAGCAACGTGATGAACTCCAAGCGCCCTGCCCACATCTCTATAAGGTAGACAACCTCCAACCCGGCGGGCATGCCGCGCGTGACGATGCCCGAGCTAAGGCCGCCGTTCGAAGCCATGGCAACCGATTCGAAGATGGAGGAAACGGCGTCGTAGCCATGCGCGATGCCAGCAAGCGAGCCCACCAGGTAGGCGATCACGAACAGCGAGGAAACGGTCATGGCCGCCTTCGCCTCTTCGGTGGTAAGCACCTTGCGGCCCAGGTGGTAGTAGCGCACCGACACGCGCGCGGAGTTCGGCGCCAGGGTTTCCTTGATGGTGGAAACCACCGATTTCGCGATAAGCCCTATGCGGGAAAGCTTGATGCCGCCGGCGGTGCTGCCGCTGGAACCGCCCACGGCCATGCACATTGCCAAAATAAGGAACGCGCCCGAAGAGAACACGGTGGTGAGCTGGTTGTTGGTAACGTTCTGGAAGCCCGTGGTGGTGGCCGCCGCGATAACCATGAACACGCCGCGGCGCAGCAACGCCATCAGGTCGGAAAAGCCGCCCGATGCGCACAGCGAAGCCATGATGGTAACCGTTGCCACCAGCAGCCAGATGGCGCCCGTGCGGATTTCCAGGTCTTTGAAGAAGCCCTCGGTTTCCCCGCGGCGCGCCTTCACGTACAGCGAGAAGTTCACCGCGCCCATAACCATGAGCATCATGCACACCAGTTCCAGCGCGAACGAATGGTAGTACGAGATGGACTGGCTGGTAGGGGCGAAGCCGCCGGTGATGAAGCCCGATATGGAGATCCACAGGCCGTTGAGCAGGGCGCGGACGGGTTCCATGCCCGAGGCAAGGCACAGCGCGAACAGCAGCACGGTTGCCACCGCGATGACGATGAGCGATATGCGGCTGATAAGGCGCACGGTGTTCACGATGTTCGGCAGCACGTGCTCGCTTCTACCCTCCGAAGAGTACAGGCCGGAAGTGGCCTTGCCCAGAAGGCCCAGCGAAAGCGCCACCACGATAAGGCCCAAGCCGCCGATAAGGTGCATGATGAAGCGCCACATGTTGTCGGCAGCGGAAAGGTGCTCCAGGTCGATGACCAGCGTAACGCCAGTGGTGGTAAGGCCTGAAACCGCCTCCATGAGCGCATCGAGGTACGAGCCGTAGTGCGAGGAAAGCGCAAGCGGCACCGAGGCCACGAACGCCAGCACGATCCAGGAAAGGCCGGTTACCGCCAGCGCCTGCTGGTGGGTGAGCCTACCCGGCTGCACGCGCATAAGGCGCATGGCCGACCCCAGGATAAGGGAAACGCCCACGGCAAGCAGGTAGCGCGTGGCCGGCTCCCATTCCTGCATCACCAGCGCCACCGCAAGCGGCACCGCCAACGCCAAAGTGAAGAAGGAAACGAGCACGCCCAGGTAATGGCCGATAACGCGCACGTCGTACCAGGTGAAACGCTGCCACATGCTAGGATTCAACCCCCGCAGCGCCTATGCACGCCCCTGCGGGCTTGGCGAACGGGGCCCTCATGCCTGACCCAGCTGACCCAACGCGAAGACAAAGCGAATGGCCACGGTAACGATATAGAGCCCAAGCAGAAAAGCCGCAATGCTCATAAGCACCGCGGCAAAGCCCAGGAACGGAACCCGGATTCGCTCTTTGACTTCCTCTTTGTCCATGGGGGCTATTCTAGTACATAAGGAAGAAAGCCGCGCCCCGCACGGGGACGCGGCTTTTCGCCGTAGGTTGGCTTAGGCAGGTGGCGCCGGCGTGCCGCAATGGTCATTCCCCCAGCGGCACACCGAACCCAAGGGCCAGGCTGCCGACACCGCGCTCGCCTGCTGGGGGCCTGGCATCGGTACAGCCCGGAAGGCCGGCCCCGGACTACTCGGCTCCCTTCAGGAAGTCCTCGGCCTGGGCAACCACGTCTTCGCCCGAAGCCGTACCGGCCTCGATGCTGCCGGAGACCTCCTTGCGGTTCTCCACCTTGGTGCAGTACTGGCCCTCGTCGTCGATGTCGATGGTCACCTTCGCACCGTCGAACAGGTTGCCCTCGATGATCTGGGTGGCGATGCGGTCGGTTACCTCGCGCTGGATAAGGCGGCGAAGCGGACGTGCGCCGTACACCGGGTCGAAGCCGTCGATGGCCAAGTGCTCAACGGCAGCAGGCGTAACCTCCAGCTCGATACGGCGGTCGGCCAGGCGCTCGCGCACCCCGTCGAGCTGGATGCCCACGATGGGCTCCATCGCCGCGATGGAAAGCGAGTTGAAGGTGATCACCTCGTCGATGCGGTTCAGGAACTCGGGGCGGAAGGTGTTGCGCAGGGCGTCGTTGATCTTGTTGTTCAGCTCGGCCAGGCGCTTGGCGGCATCTTCCACATTGGCGGTCATCAGGTCTTCCACCATCTTGCCCATGGAATCCTTCTTGCCGTCGGCGGCGAACTCGCGGATGGACTGCGAGCCCACGTTCGACGTCATGATGATGATGGCGTTCTTGAAGCTGACCACACGGCCCTGGCCGTCGGTAAGGCGGCCGTCGTCGAGCACCTGCAGCAGGATGTTGAACACATCGGGATGCGCCTTCTCGATCTCGTCGAGCAGGATCACGCTATAGGGCTTGCGGCGAACGGCTTCGGTAAGCTGGCCGCCCTCGTCGTAGCCCACGTATCCCGGAGGCGCTCCAACCAGGCGGGCAACGGAGTGCTTCTCCATGTACTCGGACATGTCGATGCGCACCATGGCGCGCTCGGTGTCGAACAGGTACTCGGCCAGCGCCTTCGCCAGCTCGGTCTTGCCAACGCCCGTGGGGCCCAAGAACAGGAAGCTGCCGATGGGGCGGTTCGGGTCGGAAAGGCCCGCGCGGTTGCGGCGGATTGCTCCGGCAACGGCGGCCACGGCCTTGTCCTGGCCCACCACGCGCTCGCGCAGCTTTTCTTCCAGGTCCACCAGCTTGGCCATCTCGCCCTGCATCATCTTGGTAACCGGGATGCCCGTCCAGGTGGAAACCACCTCGGCGATCTCGTCTTCGCCAACTTCCTCCTGCAGGATGGCGCCGTCTTCCTGGCGCTGCTCCAAGATGCGCTCGGCTTCGGCCAGCTTCTGCTGCATGCCGGGGATGATGCCGTAGCGCAGCTCGGATGCGCGAGCCAGGTCGCCCTCGCGGGTGGCACGCTCTTCCTCGAGCTGGGCGGCGTCGATGTCGGCCTTCAGGTTCTGAACGCTTACGATGACGTCCTTCTCGTTCTTCCACAGGGCCTTCTGGGCATCGAGGGCTTCCTGGGCGGAGGCGATTTCCTTGCGCAGGGCCTCCAAGCGCTCGCGGGAGGGCTCGTCGGTTTCCTTCATCAGCGCCTGCTCTTCGATCTGCATCTGGGTGAGCTTGCGCTCGGCCAGGTCAACCTCTTCGGGCATGCTGTCGATCTCGATGCGCAGGCGGCTGGCCGCCTCGTCCATCAGGTCGATGGCCTTGTCAGGCAGGAAGCGGTCGGTGATGTAGCGGTTGGAAAGCTCGGCGGCGGCCACCAGGGCGGAGTCCTTGATGCGCACGCCGTGATGGATCTCGTACTTTTCCTTCAGGCCGCGCAGGATGGCGATGGTGTCTTCCACCGAAGGCTCGCCCACCAGCACCGGCTGGAAGCGGCGCTCGAG
>CAVDWN010000105.1:0-5078 GCA_963612535.1 Sphaerochaetaceae bacterium | reverse complement strand
CGACGAGTACGTGTACGCGGGATGCACGCTGTCGGCGGGCACGATGATCTCGCAGGCCGACGACGGAACCTCCTTCAAGTTCCAGCACACGGCGGCGGAGGACATAACGTTCGACATCCAGACCAAGGCAGCGATCATCTACCCGAAGGGGCCGACTAAGTCGGTAAAAATCACGAGCTAGAGCCAAGCCTTTGGCGGTAAACGAGAACCAAAAAGGGGGATGCAATGCATCTCCCTTTTTCATGCCATGAGCGAGACCATGAAAGCGCATACAAAGGCTGGGTTTCCATCCGCGAAAAGCGGTGATTCATGTCAATGGTGGTCTAACAGAGCTAAAATCATTCTGATCATTACGATGGCAAATGCCTCTTTGGCCGAAGAGTCATGCTGTGCGGCTGTTTAGGGAATTTCTTTTAGGTAGAATACGGCTATTCAATCTATGGAGGCCTCCATGCTTAAACTTCCCTGCAGAATAATTCCGGTTAGAACGAATGCTCATCCTTTTGTGGCGATGGGCAGCGCTCTTCTCGCTCTGGCCCTTGCTTTTTCCGTTGTTGCCTCTCTGCCGCTCGGTGCCTTTGCCGAAGAAGGCGACGCCACGGCTTCGGATGCGCCGGTGGTGGTGGATCCTTCTGACGAGGGGGGGGTATTGCCCCAAGAGAAAGCGCAGAACTCGAATGACGCGGTAGCCCTGAATGTGACATCAGCTTCGTCTTCTTTCGAGACTTCGTATCGTGCGTATCAATCCGGTTCTGGGTGGACAGCATTCTCTGATAATGCCGGCGTTGCGGGTGATTGGAAAGACGGCGCCTTTGAGGGTGTTGAATTCGTGCTGGGTGGAACCGCTTCCTCCTATTCGCTGTCAGGAACCTATCTTGTGTGCGGCGAAGATTCTTTTCGTAATTTCTCGGCAGCAGACAAGTGCCAGATAGGCACTGCCGGTAAGGGTCAGTGCTTAGATGCATTTTCCATCAATGCGCCCGTTGCTTCCGATGGGTCGCAGGCATTCGATATCTATTATCGAGTGTATTTGGAGCATTATGGCTGGTTAGGCTGGGCTTCCAATGGTCAGGTTGTTGGCTCGAACGATGAGTCTCTGAAAATACTTTCTGTGCAAATCGAGCTCGTCAACAAGGGTGAAACCCTAAGCGCTGGAGATATTTCTTCGGGTAAAGAAACATATATAGAGATAAGCAATCTAATCACCTACTCGGCCCACGTCCAGGGCGAGGGCTGGATGCCGTCCGTGCGCGAGGGCTCGGTGGCCGGAACCACCGGCCGCGGCCTGAGGATGGAGGCGGTCAGGTTGCAGCTGGGCTCCCGGGCGGCGCAGGGCTCCGTGGAGGCCCGCGGCCACGTCTCGGGGCTGGGCTGGCAGGGCTGGTCGGAGGGCGGCTGCGGCACCGAGGGCCGGAGCCTGGCGCTTGAGGCCGTGTGCCTGAGGCTCACCGGCCAGGCAGCAGAGACCTACGACGTGTGGTACCGCGTGCACTCCGCCGGCATCGGATGGATGGGCTGGGCCAAGAACGGCGAGGAGGCGGGCTCCCAGGGCTTCGGCAGGGCCGCCGAGGCCGTGGAGGTGCGCCTGCTGCCCAAGGGCTCCGCCGCCCCCGGCGACACGTCGGGCGCGTTCGTCGATTGCGGCGTGACCTACTCGGCCCACGTCCAGGGCGAGGGCTGGATGCCGTCCGTGCGCGAGGGCTCGGTGGCCGGAACCACCGGCCGCGGCCTGAGGATGGAGGCGGTCAGGTTGCAGCTGGGCTCCCGGGCGGCGCAGGGCTCCGTGGAGGCCCGCGGCCACGTCTCGGGGCTGGGCTGGCAGGGCTGGTCGGAGGGCGGCTGCGGCACCGAGGGCCGGAGCCTGGCGCTTGAGGCCGTGTGCCTGAGGCTCACCGGCCAGGCAGCAGAGACCTACGACGTGTGGTACCGCGTGCACTCCGCCGGCATCGGATGGATGGGCTGGGCCAAGAACGGCGAGGAGGCGGGCTCCCAGGGCTTCGGCAGGGCCGCCGAGGCCGTGGAGGTGCGCCTGCTGCCCAAGGGCTCCGCCGCCCCCGGCGACACGTCGGGCGCGTTCGTTAACAAATCTGGCCAAGATTTGAAATTCAAGGTAACGTACAGGAATTCCGAGGTTAGCCCCTCTTCGACAAGCAATGGCTCATACCGCTATGTATTGCCTTCGGCAGCTTCGGCCGATCAGGTGTCTATCGCATACGTTTCTGGCACTTATGAAACTTTGCAGCTTGGCAGCACTGGCTTGACCATTGCAAGGGAGGGCGAGGTGTTGGCATCTGATGCCGGTGCTACGCTGAAATATGCAAGCGGGGATACCATTTCGGTTCGCCTCGGCTCGGTGGAAGTTGCAAGCTTGACGCTTTGCCGGTCTAGCGACATTGCGGCTCTGTACATCACCAGCGATGATCCGGAAAACTATGGTCGTAGCTACGTTGAGGGAAGCCCGGACCATTCGCTTTCAGCTGCTGGCAGCATGACCATGCTCGACTCTGCGGGGACTGTTGTATACGACGGCGAGCTTACCCAGATCAAAGGAAGGGGTAACACTACATGGTCTTGCACGAAGAAGCCCTACCAGATAAAGCTTTCCAAGAAGACCGACCTGCTGCAGTCGGGCTCTAAAGAAAACAAAAACAAAACCTGGGTTCTGCTTGCCAATGCATTCGATATGACGGGTCTTCGGAATCTAACCGCTTACAACATTGCAAGTGCGATAGGCGTCAAAAGTGCTATCGAGTCGAGGCCGGTGGATCTTTTCTACGATGGAGAATATCGGGGAACCTATCAGCTGTGCGAAAAGGTTCAGATAAATACTGGCAGGGTGGACATATACAACCTCGAGGATGAGATAGACGAACTCAACGAGGACATTTCTTCGCTGCCTCGGGGCCGCGCTCAAAACAAGTACGGCAACACATTCCAATACACCGAGGGCGTGGTTAACCCCTCGGATATCACTGGTGGTTATTTAGTTGAGTACGACCCTGGTCGCTATAAGTCAGAGTCTTCCTGGTTCATGGTGGATATGCGGGGCAAGAAAGTCGCCTTCGTTTGCAAGAGCCCGGAATATTGGTCGTATGAACAGGCGAAGTACTTAAGCGAATACTTTCAGGAAGCTTTCAATGCTATTTCTTCTGGAGGGGTAAATCCGGAAACCAGCAAGTTAAGCACTGATTATTTTGATAGTGAGGCATTTGCCAGCTTGTATTGGATGTACGAGATGACCCTGGGCAATGATGGATTTAATTACTCGTCTACATATGTCTATAAAGATAAGGATAGGGCTGATCAATCAAAGCTTGTTTTCGGACCGGCCTGGGACTTCGATAATTCTCTTGGAAACTCTGAGCATAGTGCCAGCAGTGCTTTCTTCTCGCCTAACTGGTGGTACACAAGGCAATATGCCGATCTTGGTTCGTTCTTATACGGCGACTACCATCTTAAGCGGGCAGTTGACTCGTATCGTGGGAGGGCGATCAGCACGGCCCGTGAGTATTTAACGGGCGAATCCTATGATTCAGTTGCAGATAGGATCTCGGAATCGCTGACCTTGAACGATTATCTCTGGGGGTCGAACTCTGAAACCGCAGAAACTCTCAAGTACTGGTTCTTGCAGCGTCTCAACTGGATTCGTTCGCAGTTCTAGGGTGACGTAGCGGTCTGTTCCTTTGACCTGGTTTTGTTTGCGTTCTGGCCCCACAGCCTCCTTCGCTTGTTGACGAAGGAGGCTGAGCGCAAATATGCGTATGCAGGGTGAAGCATTGTGTTTCAGTGTCAGTCTATTACCCCGCTGGCGGTCTATGCAAACGAATTGCCTTGTATAATCAAGCCGACAACCGCTTGAAAGGTCATAACATGTCGCTTGCAAAAAAGCTCTCGAGCATCTTTCTTTCCATTGTGCTGATAGCTGGCCTGCTGCCATATTCTGCATATGCGGATTCTGCTTCTGGGACTACCGATTACTTAGGGGTGGCTCAAAATGAAGTGGTGCAGCAGCCTGCAGAAAGCGAAATCGCTGATTCTGCCGGCTCCGTAGATGGCGATAATCTCGCCACCGCCTCTTCATCGGAAGAAGCCAGCAGGGAGACTGGAGCAGAAGAAAAAGCCACTGTTACTGCCGACGACACCTCTAGCTCGTTAGGCATGAGCGCTTTTGAATTCATTTACGTCGACCAGAAGACGGTTTCCATTGGCGGCACGCAGAGTGTGGCTGTATCGTTCGTTGATCACGAAAGCGCTGCTGGCTCTGTTCTTTATTACCAAAAGCAGGGCGGCGCGCTCCAGTGCGTGGAGGTCTCTAGGGTTGAAGACGGCGCAGCGCTGTATGAAATCGCCTTCAGCAACGCGGAGGATTGTGGCATCTACAACTTGGTTAAAGTTGCCTGGAGCTTGCCGGCAACAGGGGAGGCTACGATTTCAAACGATACCGACACCGGCTATTCCTTCAGCGTAGCGGAAGAACTGAGTTCTGAAAGCGAAAGCGGCATAACGGCTTATTCGCTGGACGATTCGGGCAATCTTTCCGAAGAAAGCAGCCTTTCCGATGCCATTTCCGATGTGGCCGAAAGCGACGACGCGGTCGCCCTGGCCGAAGACGAGAGCGCGATTGCGGTTGCGTCGGACGATGCATCGTTGCTTGCCTTAAACAGCCGCTCGTCCAAGAAGATGGTGATCGCTCTAGATGCTGGGCACGGTGGCTCTGACAGTGGCGCAACCAATGGAAGTTTGATCGAGAAAGATCTCAACCTCTCGATTGCCAGGTATTGCCGCGACGAACTTAAGCAGTATTACGGCGTAACCGTATATATGGTGCGTGATAGCGATGAGGACGTTGACCTTGCGGAGCGCGTTAACAGGGCGGTTAACGCCGGTGCAGACTTGTTTGTGAGTATCCATATTAACGAAACGCCGGGAGCAACTGGGTTCGAGGTATGGGTGCAGAACAGCAGTAGCTGGAATTATCATCTGCATCAGGAAAGCTATGCGTTGGGCGATTCCATCTTGAGCAAGCTTAGCGCCTTGGGCTTGAGGAATCGCGGCAACAAGGAAAGTGATTCGTCTAG
>CAVDWN010000104.1:0-5171 GCA_963612535.1 Sphaerochaetaceae bacterium | reverse complement strand
TGCCGTCGTAGGCGCCGGAAAAACGGGAAACGTGCTGTTGGGCAACGCGCTCGTAGAGCGAGGGCGATGGCTTGTTCACGGCGGCTCCTTCCCGGGCGGTTTCCATTTCAGTTTAGCAGTCACACGAATTGTGGAAAAATTCACACCGTACGCCGAAACAGCCGAACAGCAGCGCATTGCGGGGTCATAATGGGGCTGCAGTGCAGGTGCCGTGTGCATCTGCCTAGGGAAACGGAAACCGATTGCCGCAGGCGCCTATGCGCGCGGTTGCCCAAGGGCGGCGCGGGCGGTGCCGGAGGCTTCGGCGGAAATATCACGAAAAGGAGCAGCTATGTGCACCAACGGAATCAACACTGGCCAGTTCGAGCAGATGATCGACCAGATCGACGACCACATCAAGCTGGAGCGCCGCTGGGCTCATAACCTTGCCCACAATGCATCCGATGCGGGCTTCGCCACTGTGGGCGAAAAGCTCCATGCTGCCATGCAGCTGCTCGACGAGGTGCGCGCCACGCTCGACGACGCCAAGGACGCCCTGGAAGAAGACGCCCAGAGCGCTTCCGGCGTAACCGTCAACCTGGTTTAGCCCCGGCCACCCGAAGAAGGGAACAGCATGAGCAACGACCTTATGCGTTTCTCGGTGGCGATGCCCGAAGACCTGCTGATGAAGTTCGACCACCTGGTGGCACGCCGCGGCCTGGCGAAGAACCGCAGCGAAGTGGTGCGCGACCTGGTGCGCGATGCCCTGGTGGAAGACGAGTGCTCCATCCCCGGGCGCATCGTGATGGGCACGCTCACCATTGTGTACAGCCATCACGCCAACGACCTGCAGGAAAAGCTGCACCATATCCAGCACACGTACCTGGACATGGTGGTGGCTTCCATGCACGTGCATGTGGACGAAGACAACTGCCTTGAAGTGATAATCCTGAAGGGCGAATCGGGCGAGGTGCAGGATGTGGCGAACCTGATCATCGGCACCAAGGGCGTGAAGACGGGCCGGTTGAACATGACCACCACCGGCGCCTTCATTTAAGTTCCAGGGGAACGTGGCCCAGGGGTATCTTGCCCCAGGTGCCCAGGGCTGGGGAACCATTCAGCGTTCCCCGTGGGCGGCGCACCAGTGCCCGCCCGTTTTGTTTTGCAGCGAGTGCCGGCGCCTGCCGGCAGATATACGAAAGAGGCCGTAATGGACGAAACGGTTTTGCTGGGCCACGGAAGCGGTGGCACCATGATGAAGCGCATCATCGATGAGGTGTTCTTCGAGGCGTACGCGGGCGACGAGTTGCTCAAAGGCGACGATGCCGCCACCTTGCCCGCGCCTGCGCCGGGCGAGCGCATCGCCTATTCCACCGACAGCTTCGTGGTTACCCCGCAGTTCTTCCCCGGCGGCGACATCGGCCGTTTGGCGGTATGCGGCACCGTGAACGACGTTGCCACCAGCGGTGCGGTGCCGAAGTACCTAAGCTGTGGCTTCATCTTGGAAGAAGGGTTCCCCATCGCCGACCTGAAGCGCATCTGCGCCAGCATGGCCGAAATGGCCAAGGAGGCCGGCGTGCGCATCGTTACCGGCGATACCAAGGTGGTGAACCGCGGGCACGGCGACGGCGTGTTCATCAACACCAGCGGTGTGGGCTTCATCCCTGCCGGCGTGAGCCTTTCCGGCGCCAACTGCAAGCCGGGCGACAAGATATTGGTAACCGGCACCATGGGCGACCACGGCATCACCATCATGTCGTGCCGCGAGGAGCTTTCCTTCAACGCCGACATCCAAACCGATGCCGCGCCGTTGAACCACCTTATTTCCGAGGTTATCGCCGCTGCGCCCGAAACCCGCTGCTTCCGCGACCCAACGCGCGGCGGCCTTGCTTCCACGTTGAACGAGCTGGCTGGTCAGAGCGGGGTCGACTTCATCGTCGAAGAGGGCGCGGTACCCGTGAAGCCGGCGGTGGAAGGCGCCTGCGAGATGCTGGGCTACGACGTGTACCAGGTGGCCAACGAGGGCAAGATGGTGTGCGTTGTTCCTGCCAGCCAGGCCGATGCCGCGCTTGCCGCCATGAAGGCCAACAAGTACGGCGTCGATGCTGCCATTATCGGCGAAGTGGTGGAAAAGCCGGCCGACCGCGATTCGCGCGTTTCCATTCGCACGGGCTTCGGTGCCCTGCGCATCATGGATATGCTGGTGGGCGAGCAGTTGCCGCGCATCTGCTAGAAGCCGCCGGTTCGGGTGGCGAAGGGGCGGGCTTGGCCCGTTTCGCGAAGCCGCGCTGGTGCTTCGGCGCCCCTTCCGGGTTGCCCGATTCCCCGGTGAGCGGTAGGCATGTTACGCGTCGGTTACCGCTCACGCCCGTTCTCAGAAAAACTGCGCGTTCGGCTTGCATCCGCCATGCGCTGTGGTATTTTCCCGAACATGGGATTAACCCAGTAGAGGGTTGTCCCGTTGACAAAGCATTTCAAGAGCCCTGAAAAGAGAAGAGGTCTATCATGTCTCATCCCGTGATCAATGCCGACGAGTGCATCGGCTGCGGCATCTGCATCGACGCGTGCCCTCAGGAGTGCATCGAGGTTGTAGACGGCGTATGCCAGGTTGTGAACGAGGAAGCCTGCATCGCCTGCGGCGACTGCCTTGAGGAATGCCCCATGGGCTGCATCGAGGAGATCGTCGAGGACTAGCGCGTCTTCGCGAGGATCAAAGCGAACAGGAAGCGGGCTTCGGCCCGCTTTCTTGCTTTCGGTGGCCGGGTTCGCGCAGTGCAGCGGGCGTGTTTGGTGCGGCGTGATCTGTGCCGGTGGGCCTGCTCGCCGGCCACTGCGCTTCAACAAAAAGTGGATCAATCTGCCGTTATTGCCCGACGGAAGGCGCCGAATCGACCGTGATACGCCACATCTGTTGCGCAACGGTGGCTTTTCATTGGCGCGCTGCCTACATATTGCCCGTTTTCGTATCTCTTTAATTTGAATGGGGCGTTTCATCTGGCTAAACGTTTGCAGTACCTATACAATAGGCTGATGTCCGAAGGGGAGTGCTCAACTTTCCCGCATTTTAGGAAATGAGGTTACGATGGCAGTAGTTGCATATTGCGTTAAGTGCAAGGCTAAGAAGGAAATGGTCGACCCTCAGGAGGGCGTTACCAAGAACGGTCGCGTTATCACCAAGGGCACCTGCCCCGACTGCGGCACCAAGATGTCCCTTATCGGCGGTGTTGCCAAGAAGTAGCATCTGCTCGCTACTCGCATTTACCGGAGGCCCGTACGTATGTGCGGGCCTCCTTTGCGTTTGGGGACGGTTTGCGGCGTGCCACCGGCGGTTGATTTGGCGCGCTCTGGGGCGGCTTATTGCTCTGCTGCCGAAGCTTCCGCTGTTTTGCGCATAAGCTCGTCGAAGCCGGTCAGGGCGTCGAAGGGCATGAACTGGGTTGCGCGCTGCGGGCTGCCCATGGCGCGATGCGGGCCGTGCTCGGCGACGTTCGCCCTGATGTCCTGCAATATGAGCCGGCGCCGCTCGGCCTCTTCGAAGGAAACACCCTCCAGCAAGTCCTGATCGCTAAGCACGGTGGCCTCCTATCTGGTTGTTCCGTTGCCGCATGGTTGCCTCTTTCCGCAGGCTGGTTCCTTTCAGCAGCGCGTTCTTCCCGAAGCGCTGCCGCACGGCCACCGATGCCCGGGCAAGGCTGGCCTCCTTCGCGTCGCCTTCGCCGAAAAGGCTGGGCTGGTCGTACTTCGCGGGCTTCAGCTGCCCCAGCGCAACGGAGAGCCGTCGGATGGGCGAATCACGATCTACATGGGCGTCGAACAGGGCCAGCGCCTCTTTGCGTATGCTGCCGGGCGATGCGGTTCGCTGGCTCAGCTTCGCCGAGCCGCCGGCGCCCATTTTCCAGCGGCCGCTCTCGGTAAGGCTGGGCTGCGCGTAGCCTACGTGCACGGCGACGTTGCCGCAGGAAAGCCCCTTCGCGCACAGGTCCAGGCAGCTGGCGTCCACCATTTCCGTCAGCACGGTGCGCGCCTCGGGAAACGAATAGTCGCGCATCAGCACCTGCCCGTTGGAAATGGAGTGCGCCCGGGGGCGGTACTCCTTTATCTGCGCTATGGTGCAGGGCTCCTGGCCCCAGGCGTGATCGAGCAGGTACTCGCCGCTTTTGCCCAGCTCGCGCTGCAGCCACTTCGGGCTTACGGCGCACACGCCCGCCAAGTCGTGGATGCCGCGCTTGGCAAGGCGGTGGGCGATGCCGGGGCCCACCTGCCATATATCGGTTATGGGCTGGTGGAACCAGATCTCGCGCTTGAACGATTCTTCGTCCAGCACGCCGATGCCGTCGGCCGCCTTCTTCGCCTCGATGTCGAGCGCCACCTTGGCAAGGAAGAGGTTCGTGCCGATGCCGGCCGTGGCGGTGATGCCCGTTTCCTCCATCACCTTGCGCCGCAGCAGGTCGGCGAATTGGCGGGCGCTCATCTTGTACAGACGCAGGTACGGCGTGGCGTCGATGAAGCACTCGTCGATGCTGTACACGTGCATGTCATCGGGGCTCACGTAGCGCAGGTATATGCCGTTGATCTGCGCCGATACTTCCATGTAGCGGGCCATGCGCGGGGTTGCCATGGTGTAGCCGATGCCTTCGGGTATCTGGAACACGCGGCAGCGGTTCTTCACGCCCAGCGCCTTCATGGCCGGCGTGATGGCCAGGCAGATGGTGCCCGGGCCGCGGTCGGGGTCGGCCACCACCAGGTTCTCGGTGAAGGGGTCAAGCCCGCGGTCGGCGCATTCCACGCTGGCGTAGAAGCTTTTCAGGTCGATGCACAGGTAGCTCTTCTTCGGCTTGCCTGCAACCACGGCGCACCTCCTTCCCCACAGCGAAAACAGAGTTTGTTCGCTGGTTATCATGCGAACAGTTGTTCTAGTATAAACGCATGGACTACAGGATGAAAGACGGGCAGATGCGGCGGGTGCACCGCGAGGAAGTGGACGTGCTGGCGCGCTTCGGGCGCGATGGCCGCCTAGAGCCGTGCATCGTGGTGCTGCGCGACTGCCGTGCCTTCCGCATAGACGAGGTGATGGGGTCTACCGGCTTCGGCCAGCCGCACCACGGCAGGCGCACCGCCTGCTACGATGTGCGCCTGGGCGGCCGCGAGACCAGGCTGTACCTGGAGCACCGCCTGGAAGACCCAGCCACCGG
>CAVDWN010000103.1:0-5175 GCA_963612535.1 Sphaerochaetaceae bacterium | reverse complement strand
CCAACGGAAACGAGTAGCGCATGACACGCCGCAACACCGAACTGCTGCTGCTTTGCCTGGCAGCGCCGCTGGTAATACTCCTGTTCGCCATGGTTGCCATGAACCAGGGCGGCTCCGTCACGCTAGACAACCTCACCGTTCCGCTGGGGATGTTCGCCACCTTCGTGGTGGCCCACCTTGCCATCCGCAAGCTTGCGCCCGGCGCCGACCCGGCCATCCTGCCCATCTCGTTCGCGCTTACCGGCATCGGCATAGCCTTCATCACGCGCCTGGCCCCCGACCTGGCCATGAAGCAGGTTGGCTGGCTGTTCTTGGGCGTGGTGTTCATGGTGCTGGTGCTGGCCTTCGTGCGCAACCTGGACAAGCTTTCCAGCTACAAGTACACCATCATGATCGCCGGCATCCTGCTGCTGCTCTCGCCGTTGCTGCCTGTGGTGGGCAACGAGATCTACGGCAGCCGCATCTGGCTTTCCATCGGCGGCTTCTCGCTGCAGCCGGGCGAGCTGGCGAAGATCTGCATCGTGGTGTTCCTGGCAGCCTATCTGGCGCAGAACCGGGAAATGCTCTCCGACTTCTCGCACAAGCTGGGCCCCTTCCCCGTGCCCGACCTGCGCGCACTGGTGCCCGTTCTGGTTATGTGGGCCATCGCGCTGCTGGTTATCGTGTTCGAAAAGGACTTGGGCTCGGCGCTGGTGCTGTTCTTCGTGTTCGTAACCATGCTCTACGTGGCAACCGGCAAGCACTCCTACATCTTCCTGAGCCTTGGGCTTATCATGCTGGGCTTCGTTGCCGCATACTTCCTGTTCAGCCACGTGCAGGTGCGCGTCGACACCTGGCTCAACCCCTTCGCCGACCCCACCAACACCGGCTACCAGCTGGTGCAGTCCATCTTCTCGCTGGCCGACGGCGGGCTGTTCGGCGTGGGCATCGGCAACGGCCTGGCCTCGCAGATCCCCATCGTTGAATCCGACTTCATCTTCTCGGCCATCGCCGAGGAAACCGGCCTTCTGGGCGCTGCAGGCGTACTGCTTTTGTACCTGTGCTTTTCCATCCGCGGCATCCTTATCGCCGTGCGCGCTAAGAGCGACGTAAGCTCGTTCATGGCCGTGGGCTTCACCGCCATCATCGTGCTGCAGGCGTTCATCATCGTGGGCGGCGTTACCCGCCTTATCCCGCTTACCGGCCTTACCCTGCCCTTCGTATCGCAGGGCGGCTCTTCCCTTCTGGCAAGCTTCATCATCCTGGGCTTCCTCATGCGCGCCAGCGACCAGGGCACGGGCATCGAGTCCGAGATGGCCTCCGGCACGGGCGGCTTCAGCCTGAACGGCCCGCTTGGCCGCGTTGCGCTGGGCAAACGCCTTACCGGCACCATGATCGTGTTCAGCGCCCTGTTCGCGCTTCTGGTGGCCAACCTCACCCTGGTCATGGTGGTGCAGGCAGACGAGTACAAGTCCATGTCCATCAACAACCACACCATCGCCAAGGAGTCGAAGAGCGAGCGCGGCGCCATCACCACCTACGACAACGTGCTGCTGGCCCATTCCGTGCTGCAGTCCGACGGCACCTACAAGCGCGAGTACCCTGCCGGCAGCCTGGCATCGCAGGTAGTGGGCTACGCCTCCGACACCTACGGAACTTCCGGCATCGAGGCTTCCTGCAACGACACGCTGAAGGGTGAGAGCAACTACGCCAGCTGGATCGACGTGCTGAACTCCTACTCGGGCGCCGCCACCGCCGGCAACGACGTGAAGCTCACCATCAACTCCACCGTGCAGAAGGCGGCCCAGGAAGCGCTCAGCGGCTACAAGGGCGCCTGCGTGGTGATGGACCCCGAAACCGGCGCCGTGCTGGCCCTGGCCTCTTCGCCCACCTACGACGCCAACGACATCGAGAGCATCCTTTCCAGCGGCAGCGAATCTTCCGCCCTGTACAACCGCGCAACCCAGGCGCTGTACTCGCCGGGCTCCACGTTCAAGATCGTTTCCCTTGAGACCGCATTGGAAAACAACATAGCGAAGGAAGACAGCAAGTACGACTCGCCTTCCACGCTGGACATCGGCGGCGGCAAGGTGACGAACTTCAACAACGCCTCGTACGGGTCCATCACGCTATCCCGCGCCACCGAGCTTTCCGCTAACACGGTATACGCCCAGCTCGGCGACCAGATTGGCCCGCAGAAGCTGGTTTCCTCGTCGGAGAAGTTCGGCTTCAACCAGTCCATCACCTTCGACTTGCCCCTTACCAAGTCGCTCATGCCCGACCCTGAAGAGATGACGCAATGGGAAACGGCATGGGCCGCCGCGGGCGAACCCGTAGGCGAGCACAGCTCGCCGGCCGGCCCCCAGGCAACCGTTCTGCAGATGGCCCTGGTTGGGTGCGCCATCGCCAACGACGGCACCATCATGCAGCCCTACCTGGTAGACAGCGTAAGCAACGCGGAAGGCAAGAACAGCTACCGCGCAACGCCTTCCACCCTTTCCGACGTGTGCAGCTCTTCGGTGGCAAAGCGCGTGAAGAGCGTGCTCGAGGGCGTTGTGAAGAACGGCACGGGCACGGCGGCAGCCATCAACGGCGTAACGATCGCCGGCAAAACCGGTACCGCCGAAACCGGCAAGGAAAAGGACGACCGCTGGTTCGTGGGCATGGGTCCTTCCGAGGACTGCCATGTGGTAGTGGCAATCGTCCTGGAAGAAGCCGGCGAGCAGCTTTCCGGCGGTGCAGCCGGACGCGCAAAGGGCGTGCTGGAAGCAGCGCTTAGCGTGCAGGGTGACCTGTAGGAAACGATTTCTTGAGACATAGTGAACACGCTCCGAAAAGAGCCGTATTCACCTACCGATACGATATGCTTAGCAGATAGCCGTTAAGCATGGGACCAAAGGGAGTATAAACGTGGCCGGAAACATGGTTGGCAGAACATTCAATAACCGCTACGAGATAACCGAGCGAGTGGGCCTTGGCGGCATGGCCGAGGTTTACCGTGCGCAAGACAACGTGCTTGGCCGCACGGTAGCCGTGAAAACCATGCTCCCCCAGTATGCAGCCGACCCCACATTCACCAAGCGCTTCCGCCAGGAAGCCGCTTCGGCCGCCAAGCTGCAGAGCCCCTACATCGTGAGCATCTACGACTGGGGCCTCGACGACGAGACGTACTACATCGTCATGGAGTTCCTGCGCGGCACCGACCTTAAAACCGCCATCCAGGAACGCGGCGCCATCAACCAGCGCAAGGCCGCCGAAATCGGCTCGCAGGTTGCCCAGGCGCTTTCCGTGGCACATGCCGGCGGCGTTATCCACCGCGACATCAAGCCGCAGAACATCATGATCCAGCCCGATGGCAACATCAAGGTAATGGACTTCGGCATTGCCCGCGCAGGCGATGCCGGCCTTTCGCAGACCGCAACCGTGCTGGGCACCGCCCACTACGTTTCGCCCGAGCAGGCTCAGGGCAAGGAGCTCACCGGCGCCAGCGACATCTACTCGCTGGGCGTGGTGCTCTACGAAGCGGTAACCGGCAAGCTCCCCTTCGACGGGCAAGACGCCGTAAGCGTTGCCGTGAAGCAGGTGAACGAGGTTCCCGCTGCACCGAGCACCATCAACCCCAACATCGATCCTTCGCTCGAGGCCATCATCATGAAGGCGCTCGAGAAAGACCCGGAGCGCCGCTTCAAGGACGCCTCGGAGATGCGCCATGTCCTGAACGACTTCCTGGCCGGGCGCCCCATCAACCTGGGCGAAGACATCAGCGGCCTTAAGACGCAGGTAATGGGCGGCGTTGCCCCCATCCCGAACAGCACCCAGGTAATGAGCCCGGTTGCCGGCCAGGGCACTGGCAACTTCACCCAGGTTGGCCCTCGAACCTATTCGGCCGAAGACGAAGCCGAGAAGGCGAAGAAAAAGAAGCGCAACACCATCATCGGCATCGTTGTCGCCATCCTGTGCATCATCGGCATCGCCGGTGCCGTGTTCGCCCTTGGCAGCAGCGAGAAGGTCACCGTGCCCGACGTAACGGGCAAGCCCATCGCCCAGGCACGCACCACGCTGGAGCAGGCCGGCTTCAAGGTTGGCACCGAAACCGAGGTGTACAGCAGCGAGGTTTCCTCGGGCAACGTGGTAAGCACCGACCCGAAGGCGGGCGAGCAGGCCGAAAAGGGCGCCACCATCAAGATCAACGTCTCCAAGGGCACCGAGCAGGTATCTGTGCCCGATTTGAAGGGCAAATCGGCAGATGATGCGCAGAAGGCCCTTTCCCAGGCCGGCCTGAACGGCAAGCAGGGCGACACCGTGTATTCCGACGATGTGTCTGAAGGCGCAGTTGCCTCGCAGGATACCAGCGCAGGCTCGAAGGCCAACAAGGGCGATACCATCGTGTACCACCTTTCCAAGGGCTCCGAGAAGGTATCCATCCCCAACGTGGTGGGCATGACGCAGGCCAACGCCACCAGCAAGCTTGAAAGCGCCGGCTTCTCGGTGAACGTGACGACCTCCGCAAGCGACGATGTGGACAAGGGCAACGTCATCAAGCAGAGCGATACCGGCACCGCCAAGAAGGGCTCCACCATCACGATCACGGTTTCCTCCGGCGCATCTTCCGTACAGGTTCCCAGCGTGGTGGGCAAGACCGAAAGCGATGCCGGCTCGGCACTGGAAAAGGCTGGCTTCAAGTACGACATACAGCGCGAATCCAGCTCGACCGTAGCGAAGGGCAACGTCATCAGGCAGAGCCCCTCTTCTGGCGCAAGCGCAAAGAAGGGCGACACCATCACGATCTACGTCTCTACCGGAGCAAGCTCCTCGAACGGCAACGATACCGCCAAGAGCAACTAGCCAAGCGCAACCTAAGCGCCGTTCCGATGGGGCGGCGCTTTTTCGTTTTGGGAGCGTTCGCAACGACAGCATAGTTGCGGGGCGAAAGAAAGCGCACTAGATGCCGAGACGCAGAACGAAATTGGAGCGCACCTCCAGGAAGCGGGCACAGTACCAGGGCCACAGGCGCATCGCCTACAGCAGGTAGCGGTGCAGGGTTATGTGCTAAGATAGCTTGGCTGCGTAAGCCAGCATCTATCCGCCCCCGTAGCTCAGAGGATAGAGCGTCGGTTTCCTAAACCGTGCGTCGGAGGTTCGAGTCCTCTCGGGGGCGCCATCAGCCTTTCAATCGAAGCGCCATCCCGGCGCTTC
>CAVDWN010000102.1:0-5245 GCA_963612535.1 Sphaerochaetaceae bacterium | reverse complement strand
CGGTGGCGCTTGTCGAAGAACCCGCCTTCAACGAAATTGGCCGAAAGCTGCAGGCAGCAGCCCATATCCTTCATCTCGTAGGCCAGGTCAAGATTGTCCTGAATAGGCTGGTATCGTTCAGGGTGCGCAATGACCACGGTGATGCCCTGCCTTTGGATGGAGTCTATGGCGCGCTGCCAGTTGGCAGGCAGGTGCGCCGTTGAGAACTCCAGAAGCAGCAGGTTGCTCTGGCCTATGCAGAGCTTCGGCGCGGTTTCGATTCCCAACTCGGCCAGTTTCTCCCAGTACACCTCGTAGCCCAGGGTGGTGTCTATTCCCATTTGCGAGGCGTGGGCGCTGAAGATGCGGTACTGCTGCTGTATGAGCTGGGGGTCGAAGCTGTCGAAGCGGCAATGCGGGGTGCACACGATGTGGTCTATGCCCACGTTGCGTGCCGCTATCATCATCTGGGATGTTTCGGCGGGGGTGCGTGCTCCGTCGTCTACGCCAGGAAGTATGTGGCAGTGGATGTCGAACACGCCTAGATCCTTTCGCTTTGTGCTGCGATGGCCGCTCTATTGCGCGGTCTCGGTGATCTCATGGTAGTACACGCTTAGAACGGTTTCGTACACGTTGGTTTTGTCCAGGTAGAACTCTGCGAACACATCGCCCTGCTTCATTTCGCCCTGCAAGGTAACAACATCGATGCCGCTAATGCCGGTATTCAGCACGGTAGAGGCCAGGTAGGTGAAGTCGTCTACCTCCAGGTTGGTTACCCCGTTGTCGCGCGCGACGTTGAACAGGCTCACCAGCATACCCACATTGCCCTCCGACTGGCCGAGCGCTTCTTTGCAGAATGCTTGGACGAACTGCGACTGGCGTGCTTGGCGGTCGAGTGGCGATTCCAGCACCGAGGTATCGCGCCACTGCACGTACTTCAGCGCGTTGCTGCCGAAGAGCACCGTGCTCTGCCCCTTCACGATGCTTGTTCCGGGGATGGTTTGCAGGGGGGTTACGGCAACGCCGCCTATGGCATCGGCAAGCTCGCCGATGCTTTCCATGTCCAGCGACACGTAGCTGTTCACCGGTATGTTGTACAGCACGCGCGAAGCAGCTGCGGAGGTGTATTCGCTGCTGGTTTCGCCGCCATCGCCATAGGCGAAGGAAAGGCACAGCTGCATGGTGCCTATGCCGGCGAAGGCGTCGCTCATGTACTCGTCTACCTCTACCATGGAATCGCGGGGGATCCCGATGGCAACCACCTTGCCGGTGTCCAGGTTGGCGGCAAGCACCATTACCGCATCTGCCTGGCCAACGCTTTTGCCTGCCACTACCTGCTCGGTGCGGCGGTCGTAGCCGATGATGCAGATGGACGCCATGTTCTCGTTCAGTGCATAGGTTTTGCCGTTGTACTCGATGGTATGGCCTTCGTTGTAGGCTACGCCCTCGGTTTGGAGGTCGGTTGCGGTATTTGCATCCTTTATCGATTGCTCACCCAGCTTGAACAGGGCGAACATGGTTCCCATTGCGATAAGCACAAGCGCTAGCAGGATAGCGGCAATCAATACGGCTATGCGCAGTTTCTTGTTCTTCGAATGGCGGTGATGCTTGCGCTTCTTCTTCCGGATAAGCGTTTCGTGGCCGGGCTCTTCTTCGCAGGGGACGGGGCATCCGCCATTGTCGGCGGCTGCGTCTTCCGAAGGCATGCATCTTGACGCCGGCAGGGTGTTCGACGAAAGCTCCGCCGCCTTCGCCGAAGCAGCTTGATCGGCCGGCGAAGTTGGCTCGGTTGCGTCAGATGGGGCCTGGCTGGGTTCGTTGTTAGTAGGTTTGCTGGTCACTTACCAATTCTCCTGTTACCAAGTATCTTCTAACCAGGCGGTTGGCATCGCCGGTGCAGGTGCTCAGCTGGACGATCTTGTCGGACCCCGCAGTAAGCTGTACGCCTTCGCGAACATTCATCACCAGCGAATTGGGGTTCAGCACCGAATCGAAGTACTGCTGCGTTACGGCGGTATCGGCAAAGTTGAATGAATTCAGGATATGGCGATTGTCGTACTGATAGGCTGCAATCACCTTGTAGGTGTAGATGTGCCCATCGGTGTAGATGTACATGTCCTGGTGGGAGTCGAAGAATTCCTTATTCTCGAAGTAATGCAGGGTGGCGAACATCCCGCCCGAATTCATGTTGTGCCCGTACAGAACGGTTACGGGGTCGGAGAAATCGGTGCTGTTGGCCAATTGGGAGTAGATGGCGCCTGCCGCGGAGGAGTTGCCGTCCTTGTCGTGGTCAAGATAGAAGGAATCATCGGTGGGGCTTTGCAGCACGGGATAGTTCACGTTGGTATCGGGGATGTAGATCCACGCGTAGATATCGGGATTCTCCAGCCGAAGGCTGGCGAAGTCGATGGGGTTTTCCACCCTTGAATCGGTTTGCTCAGTGGGAACGGAAGGGGTGTCCCCGGCTCCTTCGTCGGCGGCCTTCTGCATGCCTGCAACCTGCCATGCCAAATAGGCAACACCTGCCAGGGTAAGGGCAATAAGCACGGCAAGCACGATCTTCAGCGCGGTGGCCTGCTTCCGCCTTGCGGCTGGTTGCGCGTCGCCGTCTGTGGCAGTTAGCCCTCTGTGTTGCTTGTCTTCCTTGTTTTCCATATATCCCTGAAATCAAAGACGGGGCGCACAGGGCGCCCCAAGGGTTCATTGTTTAGCTGCGCGGACTCTTGTGGCGTGGTGATTTTCCACCACCTACCGGACGGAAAGCGCCGGTAGGGAACTGCTCAACAGGGCTATGGGCGCCTTGTCGGGCTTCGCTCTGACGTTGAGCTGCGCGATCGCTTGCGCGCATGGCCTGTTGTGGGTCGATGCCGGCACGCAACGCCCATTGGGCGATGTCGTCGGCGGCTATGTCGCGTGAATCGGCGTTTTCCTTAAGGGAGGGTTCTCCCTTTTCGTGCTTGGAAACGCGCTTGCCCTCTTCGTTGTAGTAGGCATAGTAGTAATAGCCGCTTTGGGCTTCTTCCTGGGAGAAGGTGATAACTGAGCCTAGGATATGCGCGTTGGCTGCCTTCAGCTGCTGTACGCCGGCAAGAACGGCATCGCGCTTTTCGCCTCGCTCGCGGATGCAGTAGATGGTGCCATCTACCAGGTTGGAAAGGATAGCGGCATCTACGAATACGTTCACAGGCGGGGTATCGAAGATGACATAATCGAACATGCCGCGGAGCTGGTCTACCAAAGCGGCGAAGCGCTTGGTGGAAAGCACGTCGGGCGGGCTGGGGATATTCGGCTCGCAGTCCATGAAATACAGCCCTGGCACGTCGGTTGCGGTAATGGCTTCGTTTATCGATGCGGTACCCGCAAGAATGGAGTACAGGCCGTACTGCGGATGGATGTTGAACATGGGGCCGATGCTGCGGCGGCGCATGTCGGTGTCTACCAAGAGCACGGTTTTGCCTGATTCGGCTATGGCGCAGGCAAGGTTGGTACACACTACCGTTTTGCCTTCGTCTGGTGCAGCCGAGGTGACAACCAGGGTTTTGATGCGCTCGTCGATGGAGCTGAAGCGGATGTTGGCCAGCAGGGTGCGGGACGCGTTGTTCAACGCGGGGATTTTCGGCTGGCCCAGGCGCTTGCGGTTCTTCTTGGCCATGCTACTTCCCCTTCTCATTCACTTCGGGCATACGGGAAAGCACTGGGATGCCCAGAAGCTCCTCTGCCTCTTCGCCGGATTTCACGGTGTTGTCCAGCATGTCCAGAAGCACGATAAGGGCAATGGCGACGAACACGCCGGCAAGCAGGGCAACCAGGGTGTACATGGTGCGGTTGGGGCCGGAGGGCTTATCGGGCGTGGTGGCGCGGTCAATGACGTTTACCGCTTCCAGTTTCATTGCCTCTATGGCTGCTTCGGAGGTATGGTCGGCCAGCTCGTTGGCCACAAGCGCAACGGCGTTCGGGTCTTTGCCGGTTACGCTGAGCGATATCACACGGCTGGTGGTGTCGGATGAAACGCTGATCGTGAAGGCATTGAGGTTCTGCATGCCCAGAGCCTTTGCCGTGGAGTCGGTTACCGTGGCGGTTTTGGCGATCTTGGCAAGGTCGTTCGCAAGCTGCTGGGACGCTGTTGTGTCAGAGCTGGTTACTTGGGATTCGCCGCTGGTGTTGGAAACAGACTGGGTAAGCACGTACAGCGAAACGGTTGCAGTGTAGTTGTTGGTCATGGATCCCCAGCAGTACGCCGCAGTAACTCCGGCGAACAGCAGGGGGAGTATCACGATGAGGTACCATTTTTTTCGGAGGAGCTCGAGCAGCTCTAGAAGGGTCATGGGCGTTTCTCCTTGGGGATGCGAGTAAAGGGAGAAGGCTCATTCCGGCAGCGGCAGAGTGGTTGCTCTTGCCGGAATGAGCCTTGCTTACCAGCGATTATTCGGATCCAGCTAGCACTATTCGGTTGACTTCTTGCGAAGGGCGATGCCCACGCCGGTTGCGGCAACGGCGCACGCAGCGGTTGCGCCGGCAACGCCGGAAAGGTCAACGTCGGTCTGCGGAGACGTTGCGCTGGCATCGGTGCTGGCGGCACCAGCGCCGGTTACGGTATCGGTGTCGACCACGATGGTTGCCCAGCCAAGCCCTTCAGCGGTGATGGTTACCGTGCCGTTTGATACCTTAGCGGTTTTGACTTCGGTGGTGCCGTCCTTGTACTTGATAAGGACGGTTACGGTTGCGCCGTTGTATTGGCTAAGGCCGCCGAACGTGAAGGTGTAGGTTCCGTCGGTGGACCCCTCGGGCTCGTCGTACATCTCGAAGTTGCCTACAACCAGCATGGAAGCAGACAGGTCGTAATTGAAGGCCATGAAATTGATGGGGCGTACCACAAGCCGGTAGTTGGAGCTAAGGGCCTTACCGGACACAATAAGGCTGGTGCCCTGGTCGGAATACGCGGTGTCGGATGTTGCCTTCGAAGGGCTGCCCGCTGCCCATGCCATGGCGGGCAAGGCAGTAATCATTGCAAAGGCGCAGATCAGCGCAATAATCCTATGTTTCATACGTGCTTCCTCCTGCAAACAAGCTATTACGTGGTTGATATGGTACCACACAAGCACGTAATTTGATGCGTTTCTCGGGTGAGCGGGCGGGAATTTCGAAGCTGTCACCTGCGCTTTTGCAATGCGAAGGGCACCCACCCTGTTCGCGTCCGCAATGGCTGCTGGCAGGATGGGCGCCCCTACTTTCGGTTGATGCCCCTATATATTCGGGGGGGGGTGAA
>CAVDWN010000101.1:0-5259 GCA_963612535.1 Sphaerochaetaceae bacterium | reverse complement strand
ACTCTTTCAAACCTACCGTTATAGGGTAGATTACTACTTTTTTACTCTTTCAATGCCACTTTTTCGGGATGCACATCTAGAGGATCATAAACGTGTCGAAAGAGACGGCAGAAGGAAAGGAAAAAACCATGTTTTGCCCAAATTGCGGACAGAAATTACGAGAAGGCGCTCGCTTTTGCGGAAGCTGCGGGAACCGCATAGACGCAAATGGCCAAAGCTTCCAACCTGAACAGGCGGGAAAGCAAGATGGCCCCCGCGAGCAAAGCAAAGCCGAGGAAGAAGCTGGAGCGGCAAACAACATCCCTGTTGCAGGCCTCGAAAGCAACCAACCCAAAGTTAAGCCACGCAAGGGCGTCAAAAAACAAACCAAGATAATCATTACTGCAGTTATCTGCACGGTTATCGCGATAGCGGCCGTTGTTGCAGTAACCCAATTCAGCCGCGAAATAGCAGTAAGCAGCATCGACCCATCGAATGTTCCGGTAAACGAAACGGATTACGGCTTCGAGGTTGACGGCTCAACCCCTATCCTTCCCGCTGAAGAAGGGCTCCCACAATCCATTACGCAGATCTCAAAGATAATGGCAACTGAGCCTTCACAGCTCCCAAGCTTCATCGACTCTCAAAACGGAAGCGCAACAACCAACTCCTCGGGAATCACCGACAAGAGCACCCTTAGTTACGAAATCGAGCTCAACAGCGCCATTAGGGCAAAAATGGACCCTAATACCGTGTTTCTGGACGCAAAGTGCAGTCAGGTCAAAGTAGATCTAACGGGCGTAACGGCAAGCGATCTCTCCAAAAACACTCAGCCAGGAGTCATTAGGGTCAGCTTTAACTCGAAGTGGTTCACTGATGACATGATGAGTTACTTCATCAAGGTAAACGACCTATCCTACGCATCGACTAAAGCTGCAAGCGAAGATGGGCTCTCTCAGGCATACTGCGGCTGCTTCACCATCGGGGAAGACACCTACTACTGGGTTCTAACGCAATGTCGCTTTAGCCAAGATGCTAAACCATCTAAGATAGCTACGACCCTATCCTGCTGTCAAGCAAACTGGGCTGTGGGCACGCTGGAGAATCTGGCAGACGGCACCTATTACAATGCCCAGGATGTCGCGAAGATGAATAGCGGCCATTACATTTCCTCCAAATTCGCAAAGGCCTGGCGCGACGAAGATCACGGATACGTCACCGCGCAATAACCTCAGAGCAACCGTCCCAAACAACAACTCCCACTCTTTTCAGAAGCACCATAGGAAGGAATAGGTAATGGAAGATCTATTGGTCACGATCGTATTTGGCCTCCCACTACTTGTGATCGTTCTCATGGTCATCAGATTGATCGTTGAAGGTGGCGCCTATGTATCCAGGTCGAGAAAGCAAATGTTCGACTCCGAAAAAGAACGCCTTGATTCCAAAATCAAAATAGTCGAACAAGAAATTCGTCAATTGGACCGCCAGATAGCCGACTTCAGGAACCGCCAATAAACAAGAGCAGCTACAGAAAGGAGCAGAAACGATGTTCTTCCTCCACCCTCTCTTTATCCTCCTCGTATTGATCGTATGCGTGGTTATCGGCCTTGCTCTCTTTGGATCATTGCGTAAAAGCACGAGCTCCATTCTTGGAGATGCAGCGAGCATTTCGGGGAACAACAACGATGCCCAAGTAGGAATAATCCACGATCTGCAAACGCGGCTGACAATCCTCGAAAAAGAGAAAAGAGATAAGCAATCGATCCTCCGTCAACTGCAAAATGGCGAAGAGCCAAACTGGCAAAACGCCCATTCCGCTAGCACGCTACCGAAAGGCACCGCATCATGTACAAAGTGCGGAAATGCGCTGGAAGAGAATATGCACTTCTGCCCCCAGTGCGGAGAAGTTGCACCACCGAAAACGCAGGAGGACAGCATCTGCAGCTCATGCGGTAACGTCCTTACGGGATACAAGAAATTCTGCCCCCAGTGCGGAAAACCTGTTGCCAAAGTATCCAGCGCACAGCAAGCCACTTCCACTCAATATGGAGTAGCATACGCTTCAACAGGCAATAACTGCTCTAGCTCCATCTATAACGACGGCTGCTATGCCTCGCATCCAAAAACCTTCGATCTGGGCTACGGCGAACCCATCAATAAAATTGCAATAGTCGGAATCGTTCTTATTGCCGTGTTCTTGTTCAGCTATGCTCTCATGACGTTTTGCGCTGGATAACCAACCGGTTCTTTGCCTTCCGCAGAAGACACACCACGCACGTGTCATTCTCCAGCTTGCTCACTCGCAATCCACCCCAGCCCACATCCCCAAAGAGCTTGGGCCCTCGGCGTCACGACCCGCCATCCCAAGTTCTCTCAGGAAAGAAAGGAACCCAGATGTTTTGCCCTGAATGCGGAAAACAGATCGAAGAAAACTCTTTATTCTGCCCAGAATGCGGTGCCAAAATCGCACGACAGTCGCAGCAACCAGTAGCAAACGACACGACAGCAGCAGAAGCTGGCAATACCTTCGCAAGCGCAGCAAGCGCCTTCAGCAGCATGGGCAAAACCACGAAATATGGCATTATCTGCGGAAGCATTGCGGCAGTTGTTCTAGCGGCCGTTATCGCCATCGCCGTCCTCGTAATGCCCACGTTCACCAGCGTCCCCACCGATACTGCCCGCCAGGCATTCTCCCAGAATTCGTTTGCAGTAAAAGGTGCAATATCAAGCGAATACGCAAGCTCTTCCGCCTACGAAGTCAAAGACTTCAAAATCGACAAGCAAGAAGATGCCCTGGCCGACCTCAGCTGGGAACACCGTCAAACGGCAAAAGACACCTATGGCACCGATCAGATCAAAACGGTGTATTTCTCTGGCACCATTGCCAACGATAGCTTCGAAACAAGTTTCACCGGCCGGTGCGATTTCTTCAACCGCCATGGAAGCTGGAATCCGGTTTCCAGCTCTTCCCTGAAAATCAGCAGCAAGAGCACCAAGCCCCTAAAGGGAGTGGACTCCATGGACCAGAACGTGAAATCAGACAATGTGAGTTATTCCAACTTCAACTCCAACCTCAAAGAATCAAACGGCACCTACACCTCCGATGCAACCAGCACGCTTGCGTACAAGTACTGGTTTGCAACCGACACCGCAAAAGTGTCCCAATCGTTCACGTTCGACCCAAGCTCTGGCTGGAAAGCGTCCGGCGACGCCACAACCACCGACCAGAACACCGAATGGAATCTGAAGGATAAGACGTTTGAGTACTCTGGCAACACAGGTCTTTTCATGAACGGAACCATTGATTCATCGATCACTTTTGGCGAAGTAAGCAATGAGAGCGCATCCGCTTCTTATGTCCTCGATTACGCTCCGAGCGCCGGAATGAGCAACAGCTACACAACTTACCATTCCATATCGCTCAAGGGGACGGCTGTCGGGAAACCAAACCACAAATTCGGGTCGAGCGATTTCAGCATCCAATTGAGCGACAGCGGTCAATCGGTCGACATCGCCTGCGAGAAAACCGCCTTCACGTACTCATCGGATGACAAAAATGCATTTAGCGTGTCGATGGACACGAAGGCGATCTACGCAACCTACAAAGGCGGAAGCCAGCAAAGCTATCTCGGCGTCTCGTCCCGCACCTTTACCGAATCAACCCAGACCAACGCATAGCAGCCTAGTGGCCATATCGCATCTATTAGGAATCAAACAATTGCCATGACCTGCGGATACTTCAACTATCATCTATATCTAGCGGCAGTTTCGGCCCGTAAGGAGCAACATGTTCTGTAGCAATTGCGGAAAAGAGATACCCAACGAGGCAAAGTTCTGCACTGACTGCGGGGCAAAAGTTGCCGCTCCCCAAAGCTCAAGCGAAGAGACCTTAAGCGATCTAGAGGCCAAGCCTTTGGGCGATGCGCAGGACCTCGTCGGCACAGATACAGAGGTGCCTACCGCAGGAAAGGAGCCCGCGGCAGGAGTAAACGACGATTCTTCCAATGCCGAAACCGTGGAGGAACCCGTTGAAAAAGAAGGGATATCACCCAGCGGCCATCCACATGCTGAGGCAAGCAACGATGCCGGCGCCGCAGAGATTCCATGCGCAGATGCGCATACCGATGACATGACTCCAGCCGCTGTCGGGGCAGAAACCAGCAACTTGAAAGCCGCCGTTGCCCAGAACAAGAAACGCTCGCGCCGCCGCATCCCGATGATCGTGCTGGTTGCGCTCGCCCTGGCCCTGGCTACGTCTGTGGCGTTTGCGGCACACTACGTGTACACCAACATCTGGCTTCCTGCCCACCAGGAGCGAGAAGAGAGCCAAGATACGCAATCGCAAACGCCCGAGCTGCAAAGCCCGACCTATACCGTTCGCACGGTTTCTATCAACGTAAGCGTGCCAATAGATCCAATTTCGTCCCCTGGACAACGAAAAAATGACACGTGGAGCTACCCACAAATTACTTCTTCGATTCAGAGCGATGAAGTCGATAACATCAACCGCCAAATCAAAGAGACGATAGAGGCATCCGCCTCCGAAACAGACAGTACTACGGACGAACTTAGCACATGTACCCTGGGACGAGATATGAGTATCACGTATATGGACGACAAAACCGTATGTATCTTAGATACCGCAAATATAACCTCTTGGGGCGTTCACGGCTCCCACTTCCGCCAAAGCCGCACCTACAGCCTTGAAACCGGCGAGCTCATTAACCCTTGGACGGTCTTCGAAATGACCGAGGATGAAGCAATTTCCGCCACGAAGCAGGCAGTAATAAAATATCTAACCGCCAATCCGAGCGACATCCTATCCGTCGCCGAAGCAACCGAAATGATTGACGCTAAAATCAACGGAAACTCTTCTGTCCAAAAAACCACCGAGCAGCCTTCAAGCCCATTGGTCATCACCGACGAAGGACTGGTATACCAGACCGCCGATTACGAATTGGGAAGCTATGCATACGGCCCTCACGCGATTCTGGTTAAAGGCTTCAACGACGATTCGGCAGTCGGGACAGAGGTTGACCTCTCTAACACAATGAATAAATATTCAGGGGAATAAAACCTGGAAGCGGACTAGAAAGCATCGCGGCCTCGCGCTTGACACCCCCCAACCCTAGCTGATCCGGTCAAATAGCATGGCTTGGGCCATGATTTCAAGCAACCGATCGATACACTCTCCTTAAAACGCAATCCAACTAACCGTTTTGCAGGTTTTCCTATCTAAAAATGTGGTCGGAAACGAGATTTTTCTATGTATAAACGTGG
>CAVDWN010000100.1:0-5339 GCA_963612535.1 Sphaerochaetaceae bacterium | reverse complement strand
GCAACACGCATCTTGCGGATGGCATCCGCCTCGTCGCGGAAATCGACCGAGACCTGGGTAGATGCTGAAGCGCGCATCATCCGCTCGCCGTGCGTTCCGATGGCCTGGAAGTACTCGTTCATGAAGCGGTAGCGCTGCTTGGGTATAAGGGGCAGCTCCAACGCCTTAGCGGTGGGATGGTAGCCCGCAACGAACAGCTTGCAGCCATGCTGGGCCAGAAACGGGTCTACCAAAGAGCGAAACCCCTGGTAAGCCTGCACGATCCGCTCAACCGAAGAATAGGGCGCGATGCTGATTTCCAGCTGGGCGGCAGGCTCGAGCGTGATGGAGGCTTCCTCGGAGGCCAGGCCTATAAGGTCGCCGTCGTGCCCGAACGACTTCTGCGGATAGCGGTCGGCCAGGAAGGCCAGCACGTCCCGCACGCCGAAACCGCCCTGTTCTCCCTGATAGGGAACAGGTGCGCATTCGGGGTCGGTTACCACGAAGTGCTCTACCTCAACGCCAAGGGCGCCAAGGGGTTCTGCCCCCTTCGCGCCCTTGTTGAAGTAGGCAACGATGGCCTTGCGATTCTCTTGCTCGTAGGACATAGGTGCCTCGTTCCGTTTCCCAAACCGCCTAGCGGCCTGGGCAATACCGTCTTATTCGAAGTTGAACATCGCCGTGGAAAGGTAGCGCTCGCCGGTATCGGGCAGGATGGCAACGATGGTCTTCCCGGCGTTTTCGGGGCGCTGTGCCAACTTGGTTGCAGCGGCAACGGCGGCGCCGGAGGAAATACCCACCAGCAGGCCGTCCTTGGCGGCGAGCTCGCGGCCCACCTCGAACGCCTCCTCGTCGGCGATGGTCACGATCTCATCGTAGATATCGGTGTTCAGTGTATCAGGAACGAATCCGGCGCCGATACCCTGGATCTTGTGGGCGCCCGGGTGGCCTTCGGAAAGCACAGGGGAACCAGCAGGCTCTACCGCAACCACCTTCACGTCGGGGTTCTGCTTCTTCAGGTACGCGCCCGTGCCGGAAACCGTGCCGCCCGTGCCCACGCCGGCAACGAAGATGTCTACCTTGCCCTCGGTTGCCTCCCAGATCTCGGGGCCGGTGGTTGCCTCGTGGATGGCGGGGTTGGCGGGGTTGGTGAACTGGCTGGGGATGAAGGAGTTGGGGATTTCCTCGGCCAGCTCGGAAGCGCGGGCGATTGCGCCCTTCATGCCCTTAGCGCCATCGGTGAGCACCAGCTCGGCACCGTAGGCCTTCATAAGGT
Organism: Sphaerochaetaceae bacterium; assembly: GCA_963612535.1. Classification (GTDB taxonomy): domain Bacteria; phylum Actinomycetota; class Coriobacteriia; order Coriobacteriales; family Eggerthellaceae; genus Anaerotardibacter. The sequence continues at coordinate 4,084 of CAVDWN010000100.1, read as the reverse complement.
TGCGACGCTCGATGGACATGGTTTCGGGCATGGTGATGATGATGCGGTTGCCGCGGGCAGCGGCGATTGCGGCAAGGCCGATGCCGGTGTTGCCGGAAGTGGGCTCGATGAACACCGTTTCATCGTTCACCTTGCCGTCGGCAACGGCCTGATCGACCATAGCCTTGGCAATGCGGTCCTTAATGGAGCCGGCGGGGTTGAACAGCTCTACCTTGCCGATGATGGTCGCCTTCAAGTCGTGGTTCTTCTCGTAGTTGGAAAGCTCCACCAAAGGGGTGTTGCCGATGAGCTCGGAAACGCTCTTGTACACTGCCATGATTCCTTCTTTCCGCCCGCAGCCTTGCGGGCAAACCCGATGCCATCCGCATCGATCGCTTTTCTTGACTCAAATCCTACTAAGTCTGTAGGTGTTGTCAACAATTAATTCCGAAAATGTGCCAAGTTTTCGGGAATTGAATTGCCTGGCTACCAAAATGCCTGATGAACGGCCCAGTTCCCCTAAACGACGAAAACCAGCAAGGCCATCCTTCAATTCCCAGCAAGTTGGGGGGATTGCGATTTTCGCATCTGTTTCGAATCTTTTTCGCATCAGCTTGCGCTCCCCTTCGCATGCCCTTCCCTTGCGTTTAAGGAACGGCTGCCACGCTTGCAGGGAATGGAATCTTGAGGATTGGAGGCGGTTATGGCCAGATGGTCGAAGAAGGGGATGCCAACCTACCGGGAAGGCAACGCCTTGGAAAGAAAGCAAGCCGGCGAAGCGCGGCGGAAAAGGGACAGCGGCGGGCCGGAAGGGCCGGCACCCGCTTCAGCCCACAACACAGCAGTGCCTGGTGGCGTGCGCAGAGGCCTGCATCTGGCGCTTCTGCTGTTTGCCGTGGTGGCGCTTGTGGCAGCCAGCACCCTGCCCCGCCTTGCCCAAGCGCAAGACGATAAGAACGAGGGGGCGCTCATCACCATCCAGGTGGAAGGCTACAACGGAACGCTGCCAACGCTCGACTCAGGCATCGACTTCGCGCTGGGGCAGCCCGTCAAGGCAGACCCAGCCTTCATGACCGACGCCAGCGGAAAGCAGCCGCTGGCCACGCTTGTGGAACAGAGGCAGGCAGAAGGCCTGAAGCTTGTTTGGCACACTGAAGACGGCAAGGAGTTCGACTGGTTCAGCACGCCGGTTACCAAGAGCATCACGGTAACGGGCACGTTCGTTGCCGCCGACTACCAGATTGCCGTTTCGTTCAACGACGGCAAGACGAAGGACCTTTCCGTAAGCGTGCCGAAGGGGAAATCGTTCGCACAGGTATACGGAAGCGAGCCGGCAACGCCTGCCAAGGAGGGCTGGGAGTTCGTGCGCTGGGTGGATGCCACCACCAACGATGCCTTCGACTTCCAGGCTCCGGTTAAAAGCTCAACCAGCGTATATGCCCAATTCCGTGTTTCCGACCCATCGAAGGTGGAGCCCACCGACCCCACCGAGGGCATAGAGAAGAGCTTTTCGGGGCGCTGCTACATCGGGGCAACCTGGAGCGTGCACCCCGCCCAGTTCAGCGTTTCCGGGTTCACCGGCGGGCTGGAAGGCTACTCGGGCACCGGCTCGTGCTCGCTTCCCAGCGCCGCTGCGCCCTCCTATGTATGGGCCGATTACGTGGCAACCCTGAAAGAGGTGAACGTGGAAGCCGGCGAGGTGGTCTACGACGTGAACATCACGCCGCCCGATGCCGCCACGCCCGACGGCCCGCGAAACAACCTGGGGCTCATCGGCTATCAAACGGTATATATGCAGGCTGTGGTGAAGAAAAGCTTCGGCGGCTACCTGGAAATAAACAAGAGCAGCCTTAACCCCGGCATAAGCAGCGACAACAGCTGCTACAGCCTTGAGGGCGCCGTATTCGGCGTGTACAACCAGGAAGGCGCGCGGGTGGCCGAGCTTTCCACCGATGCCAACGGCAAAACCGCCAGAAGCCCGCTTCTTCCGGTAGGGATCTACACCATCCACGAGGAAAAGGCCCCTAAGGGCTACGCCCTGGCGCAAGACACAAGCGCAATCGTCGAATCGGGGAAAACCACAACCGCCAAAGCGGCTGATGCGCCCCAATGCTCGCGCATAACCATCGCCGGCCAGAAGAAGGATGCCGAAACGGCAACGCCCTACCCCATGGGTGCTGCAACCTTGGAAGGCGCGCAGTACAAGCTGAGCTACTACGACAAGGACCCGGCCCAGACGGGGATTGCGGGAAGCGCCCTTGGCCTTCTTGGTGCCGGCGATGCCCAGCAGGCGAAGAATATTGCCGCCTCGTTAGGAACGCCTAAGCGCAGCTGGCTGCTGAAAAGCGACTCGGATGGCAACGTGGGGCTGGATGCAGAGCACCTGGTTGAAGGCGACGAGTTCTACCGCGACACGCAGGGCAACATCGTGCTGCCCCTTGGCTGCGTGGTGATAGAAGAGGTTCAGGCGCCAACGGGGTACTTGCTGAACGATACCCCTGTTGTGGTAGGCCTTGCCGCTTCGGGCACCGCCGAGCACATCGCGGATTGGGAAGCGGTTTCGCTGAGCGAGCAGGTAATCCGCGGCGACCTTTCCTTCACCAAGGCGAAAGACGGCAGCATGGAACGCCTGGCCAACGTGCCCTTCACCATCACCTCGCGCACCACCGGGGAATCGCACACGCTGGTGACCGACGAGAACGGCATGGCAAGCACCGCCGCAAGCTGGACACCCCATTCGCAGCGCACCAACGCCGGCGAAAGCTCGGCGGATGGAATCTGGTTCGAAAAGGACGCCAAGGGGTCTACCGCAAAGGTGAACGACTCCCTGGGAGCCCTGCCTTTCGACACCTACGATGTTGACGAGCAGCCTTGCAAGGCCAACGAAGACGTTGAGGATCTTGCGCACTTCACCGTTACCATCAGCCGAAACAACACCACGCTCGACATCGGCACGGTAGACAACAACTTCAAGAAGCTGGAGATCTCCGGCGATGTGGACAAGCGCGAAACGCTCCTTGACGACAGCGGCGCCTATTCCTACACCATCGACTACCGGTCCACCTCGAACACCTGGGTAGACGAGTTCACCATGACCGACACGCTCACCTGTGCAAAAGAGGGCCTTGCGCACCTGGTAAGCCTTACCACCCCGGTGAGCTTCGAGGATTACGACGGCAAGATGAACGTGTGGTACCGCTCCAACCTCGACGACGAGCGCGACGAGAAGGCGAAGGCCGAAGAAAAGGCCGGCGCTGGCAGCGAGTCAGGCTCGACCGCAAACGAGTCTGGTTCGGCAAGTGGCGATAGCGCCGGAGCATCTGCCGTAGCAGCGGGCAACGAATCAAGCGCCGGGGACGCCAGCGCCTCAGGCAGCACGAGCAGCCAAGGCGGCAGCAGCTCCCAAGGCTCCGGCAGCAGCAACGGCATCACCGTGAACGCCTGCTCTACCAACCCCTACAGCGATGCCAACCCCACCAACAAGCGCATCCATGACTTCACCGGATGGCAGGTGTGGAAAACGAACGTTTCCACCCTGCAGCCCGACGAACTGAAGGTGGCCGACCTGAACCTGCAGGAAGGCGAATACATCACCGCCTTCGCTTTCGAGCACGGCCGCGTAGAAGAGGGGTTCGGCACCAACGCGCAAGACTCCCTGGATTGGAAGCGCTCCAACCGCTACGACGCGCACGACCTTACCGAGCTTGGGCAAGCTCGCGAAACGTTCGACTTGCAAGACGCTACCGGCCTAACCCATACCGAAAGCTCACGCGAGGTTTCCTATGCCCCGGCTGTGCTTACCATGCAGGCCACCGAAACGGCGCTCAACCCAGGCGAGGTTCAGCTATGGAACGACGCCGAGATAGACACGCACCGCGATCTGGAGCTTCACGATGAAGACAAGGATTCGGTGGTGCAGTCCACCAACAAGGTGGAAACCGTCAGCGAGGCCGTAAGCGAAGCCATCGCCAGCAAGCTCCCCAAAACGGAAGACCTTGCCAACCCGAACACCGCCCTTAACCTGACGGCGTTCCTGACTGCCACCTGCATAGCCGCCGCAGCAGCCCAACGAACCCTGCGCAAACGCGCCATCAAGCAAACGCTG
>CAVDWN010000099.1:0-5350 GCA_963612535.1 Sphaerochaetaceae bacterium | reverse complement strand
CCGCTGCCATCCTGTGCGCAACATGCTAAGATATGATGCTATGAATTTTCCGGGGCAGCAGCCCCGTTAGTTGCGTCTGCCCGCAGCAGGCGCGTGAGGTTTAAGAAGGAAGAACATGCGCGAAAAGCTTGAGAAGATCATCAGCGCCTACGAAGAGCTTGAGCAGAAGCTCGGCGACCCGGCGGTGCTTTCCAACCAGGGCGAGTACAACAAGCTGGCGAAAAGCTACGCCGACCAGGGCCCACTGGTAACCAAGGCGCGCGAGTACATCCGCGACCTGGACGACCTGGCGGAAGCCAAGGAGCTTCTGGGCGACCCCGACATGAAGGAGTTCGGCCAGGAAGAGATCTCCCGCATCGAAGGCGAGCTTCCCGCGCTGGAAGAAGACATCAAGTTCATGCTCATCCCGTCCGACCCGGCCGACGAAAAGGACATCATCGTGGAAATCCGCGCCGCCGCCGGTGGCGACGAGGCAGCCATCTTCGCGGGCGACCTGTACAAGATGTACCAGCGCTTCTGCGACCACCAGGGCTGGAAGGTCGAAACCATGGACGTTTCGCCCTCCGAAGCCGGCGGCTACAAGGAAATCCAGTTCAAGGTGAAGGGCAACAAGGTGTTCTCCGTCATGAAGTTCGAAAGCGGCGTTCACCGCGTTCAGCGCATTCCCAAGACGGAAAGCCAGGGCCGCATCCACACCTCCACGGCAACCGTTGCCGTGCTGCCGGAAGCCGACGAGGTGGAAATCGACATCAAGGAAAACGACCTGCGCATCGACGTGTTCCGCGCCGGCGGCCCGGGCGGCCAGTGCGTTAACACCACCGACTCCGCCGTGCGCATCACGCACCTGCCTTCGGGTTTGGTGGTTCAGTCGCAGGACCAGAAGAGCCAGCTGCAGAACAAGATCGCTGCCATGGCCGTTCTGCGTGCCCGCCTGTACGAGAAGATGCTGGCCGAACAGCAGGCCGCCGAAGGCGCCAAGCGCCTGGCGCAGATCGGCTCCGGCGACCGTGCCGAGAAGATCCGCACCTACAACGCCCCGCAGGACCGCGTTACCGATCATCGCATCGGCTTCAACTCCACCTACAACGGCGTGCTGATGGGCGATTTGCTGGGTGATGTCATCACCGCGCTTCAGGCTGCCGACCGCGCCCAGAAGCTCGAAGAAGCGGTTTAACCCCTGCCTTCTGCCGAGCGGCAATCCGAGCTTTAAAAGGTTCGGTTGCCGCTCGTTTTTTATGCCGTGCACGCGAAGCCGGCTGTGCAGCGCCACGGCCTTCGGAACCACCTTATGAAACGGGACCCCATGACCAACGACATCTGGACCATAAAAGCCGCCCTTGATTGGACGGTGGGCTACCTTGAGCGCAAGGGCGATGCCAACCCGCGCCTTTCGGCCGAATGGCTGATGTCCGAAGCCACGGGCCTTTCGCGCATCGAGCTGTACGTGAACTTCGAAAAGCCGCTTTCGGCCGACGAGCGTGCCGTGCTGCGCGATTTCGTTGCCCGTCGCGGCAAGGGCGAGCCGCTGCAGCTTATAAGCGGCAAGGCGCCGTTTCGCTACCTAACGCTGTTCGTTGCCCCCGGCGTGCTTATCCCGCGCCCCGAAACCGAGGTGCTGGTGAGCGAGGCCTTCGCCGAGCTGAACCTGCCGCGCCCGGCCAGCCATGTGGAACAGGGCGAAGAAGGCGAGCAGATCGTAGACGCCAGCTTGCCCGCGTTGAAGGCGATTGACCTGTGCACCGGCTCGGGCTGCATCGCGTGCGCGCTGGCTTCCGAGTACCCCGCGGCGCAGGTGCTGGCGCTCGACATTGCACCTGAGGCCCTGGCCTTGGCGCAGAAGAACGTAGAGCATTTGGGCCTGGCCAATCGCGTGCAGGTGGTTGAAAGCGATTTGCTCGCCGCTGTGCCAGAGCCCGAAAAAGGCACGTTCGACCTGGTTATATCCAATCCGCCTTACGTTCCTACCGCGGTATGCGACACCCTTCCGGCCGAAGTGGGCAACTGGGACCCGCGCCTGGCGCTCGACGGCGGCGAAGACGGGCTTTCCCTGTTCCGCCGTTTCCTGCCCGATGCGCTAGCGTGCCTGAAGCCCGGCGGCGTGTTGGCGGTAGAACTCTACGAAGGCCATCTGGCCCAGGCCGCGCAGCTTGCAGCGGAGCAGGGCTTCGACCGCATTCGCACGGTTAACGACTTGGCCGGCCGCCCCCGCGTGCTGGTGGCGCGCAAGCCTGCCTAACACGCGAATCCCACACAAACGCACCCCTTCGCCCCTCGTATAATGAGAGCGGTCATGCCAAAGGAAGGGGATTGCCATGGTCGTGCAACGCAACTCAACCGAATTCGTAGATTACGCTTCTGGTTTCGTGGGCTCTTCGGCGGGCGAGCTTGACGCCTGCCTTGCCGAATCGCTGGAAACCATCGAAGAATACCTGGAAGGCCGCAAGCCCGTACTGGGCGTGGTGCTGGGAATGGGCTTAAGCCCCGTGGCCGATGCGCTGGAATATGCCGTGCGCATCCCGTTTTCCGACATTCCCCATATGAAGCGCTGCTCGGTTATCGGGCATGCCGGGCAGTTCGTGTGCGGCTACATCGAGGGCACCTGCGTCATTGCCATGCAGGGCCGCCTTCATGGGTACGAGGGGTATTCCGCGCCCGAGGTTGCCTATCCGGTTTGGCTTATGGGCCGCTTGGGCGTGAAGGTGCTGGTAACAACCTATTCGGTGCGGCCGTTGTCCGAGCGCTTCTACGTGGGCGACCTGTGCCTTACCACCGACCACATAAACCTTACGGGCAGAAACCCCCTTGTTGGGCACGACCCGAACCGTTTCGCACGCCGCTTCGTTTCCTTGGACGAAGCGTACAGCCCGCGCCTGCGCCGTGTTGCGCGGGATGTCGCAGGCCGCGAGGAGATTACCCTGAAAGAGGGAATCTACCTGGCGGTTCCCGGCCCCAGCCTGGAAACCCCGGCCGAAATGCTGGCCTATTCCCTGATGGGCGCCGGCACGGTAGGGGTCAGCTCCATCGAAGAGGTAATCGCTGCCCGCCATGTGGGCATAGAGGTTCTGGGCATCTCGCTGGTGTGCGGCGCGGCGGGCTCGTATGCCACCGCAGAAGAGGTTTCCGCCGTGGGCCGGTCTCGCTGCCTGGACTTATTGAATTTGCTAAAAGGTATTGTTATTCATTGTTTGCAGTAATCAAACGCGATCTAAAAGAATTGAAAGAAAGCATTGCTTCCCCTTTGAACACGTGTTTTAATTGAACCTGTTCGATTGGAACACGTTCAAGTTCTCGGGTCCTTCGTCTTGGGGGAGTTCAGTAGGGCTTCGAGGCTTGAAGGTGATCTATATGCGAGCGAGTTCCGCAAAGTGCGGGAGGGGTAATTCGCTTAGAGCACAAACTCGGCGTGAAATCAGCCCGTTGCAGTTTTCAGGGGATGGAAGCTGCGGCGGGCTGTTTTCGTGTGTGGCAACGTGTATGCCAACTCTTTTTTGCTACTATTGAAAAATTGCATCCGGCACTTCTGCTGCCGTCGATGCCAACCAGCAAGAAGCCAACGGCGAAGGTGGAACATGCCTATAGGTAACCATAAGGGTTCGCACGCTCAGGGCCGTCATGCCGCGGGGCAGGGGGCCCATTCGGGCTCGTACCAAAGCGCCGCTTCGCAGCAGGGCCAATTCTCACAGCCCGCAAGGCCCCAGCAGCCGCGCCACCAAGGTCAAAGCCAGGCTGGCGCCGCGCATCCCGGCGGCACCACGGCGTTTCCTTCGGCAGGTGCTTCGGGGGGCTACGTTCCCGGAAGCTACCATGTGCCCACCGCGCCTACCGCGCGTCGTCAGCCTTCAAACGGGGCGGCATCACGGCGGGTTCCGCCCGCAAACGGTGCGGGGCAGTTTGCCGCTGCCGGCGGCACGGGCCAGTACTCCCGCAATTCCTACGGCTCTGCCGCACGTCAGAACGGCGGCAACGGTGGAAAGGGCGGTGGGCCGTGGCGCGTGGTGTTCATCGTCGCCATCATCGTGCTGGTGGCTTCGCTGTGCGCCCTTGGCGCCATCGGCTACCAGTACTTCGCGCAGCAGCGTGCCTACAACGACTTGGAGCAGTACGCGCAGGTATCCGACGCGCAGGGTTCGGGCACCGTTTCCCTTAGCAGCCTTACGGTAGATTGGGATTCCCTGCGTGCCATCAACCCCGATATCGTTGCCTGGATATACGTCCCCGACACGCCCATCAACTACCCGGTTGTTCAGGGCGCCGACAACGAAGAGTACCTGCACAAGGCCTTCGACGGGTCTACCGGCTGGCTGGCCAGCGCCGGCACCATCTTCCTGGATTCCACCAACAAGTCCGACCTGAGCGATCGCAACAGCGCACTGTACGGCCATCATATGAACGATGGCTCCATGTTCGCCTCGCTTGCCGATTTCGTGGACCAGTCCACTTTCGACAGCCATCGCGACATCTATGTTCTTACCCCGAACGGCAACTACCGCCTTACCACGTTCGCGGTAGTGAAAACCGTGGGCAGCGACGCCATCGTTCAGACGTCGTTCGCCGACGATTCCAGCTACCGCGCCTACATCCAGGACAAGCTTGACCGCAGCTCGGTAAGCCAGAGCGGCACGGTGCTCGCGGCGGCCGATGTTAAGCAGTCCATGCTGTTCTCTACCTGCGAATACACCCAAAACGACGGCCGTTCGGTGCTGTTCGCCGCCGTGGTTGAAACCACCGCAACCAACGACCCGTACCTAACCGGTACCCAGCAGGGCACCACCAACCTAACTTCAGGCACAGACACGGTCATGGACCGCAATTACTAGGAGGCAACACACATGAGCACGTCGGTGTTTCCCGGAGAGCGCCCCGACAGGATGGAAGAGGAGTGCGGTGTTTTCGGCATCTACGCTCCTGGCGAAGATGTTGCGCGCATGACCTGCTTCGGCCTTCAGGCCCTGCAGCATCGCGGGCAGGAATCCGCCGGCATCGCCGTGGGCGATGGCGCCACCATCATGGCCTACAAGGACCTGGGCCTGGTTACCCAGGCGTTCAACGAAAGCGCGCTTTCGGCCCTGAAGGGCAACCTGGCCATCGGCCATGTGCGCTATTCCACCAGCGGCAGCGTTGATGCGTGGGAGGCCGCCCAGCCCCATATCTCGGCCATCGACGACGTGCTTATCGCGCTGGCCCACAACGGCACGCTGGTGAACACCAACTACCTGAAGGCCAAGATCATCGACTACGGCGTGCACCTGCGCGCGGGCACCGATTCCGAGGCTGCCGCGAAGATCATCGGCGAGGTTACCAAGGCCACGAATTCGCTGCGCAGCGGCATCCGCAAGGCCATGAAGATGAT
>CAVDWN010000098.1:0-5402 GCA_963612535.1 Sphaerochaetaceae bacterium | reverse complement strand
GCTCCTGGCACTGCAGCAGGAACAGGTAGCGGAACAGCGGCTCGTCGTCGCCGGATTGCAAAAGCTCCAGAACCTTGGTCTGGTCTATGCCCTGGATGCTCACACGCAGGGCCTCGGTAAGGACCTCCGGACTGAAGGTGCCGTCCGGGGCGGAGAGCACGCGCACGCCGCTTGGCAGGTAGCCGTTCACCTCCATGAAGCGGATAGCCACCAGCCGGTTGAACCAGGTGTAGGCGGCGCGGCGCACCAGCTCTTCGTGCCCGATGCCCGCCTGCAGCTCCAGCAGCTGCGCGCGCTGGGAGCGCTGCAGCTCGGTGAGCGCCACCTCGCCCACGGCGACGGCGTCGGGCGCGGGCGCATCCCCTTCCACGATGCCGTACTTAACGGAGCACTGCTGCACCTGCTGCTCCAGCATGTGCCTGGCCTCCAGGCAGAAGTTCTTGATTGCGGTGTCGTTCACGGAAGCCCCCTAGCCCAAACGGATGGAGTCTTGGTTGGCAAGCTGTTCCACAAGCACGGCTCGAACCTGCTGCAGGTACGCATCGATCTCTGCTTCGGAGGAAAGCTTCCTGCGCGGGAACACCGCCATGCGGCTAACCTGCTTCACCTTCGGCTTGGGGGCAGGTGCCGGCGTGGTCTCAATCACGCGCGTTACCTCTTCGCCGGTTGCGGTGTGCGTTTTCACCTCAACCTCTTGGTTGGCCTTGGCTTCGGCCTGCTCTACTGCAGCATCTATGCGGGCATATACGGTGTTGCCCCATTCCTGCAACTGCGACTCCAACGCGGCAACATCAGAAGCGGTATTGGCCGAATGCGCCTTGGTCTCCAGCGATTCCAGCTGGTGCACCGCGCCCTCGGCGGCCTTCTGCGCTGCTTCGGGGTAAGCCTGCTGCGCAGCGTACGTGCGCACTTCTTCCCGTTCCTTGGAAAGGGCATCTAACAGCTCGTTGCGCTTCTGCTGCACCACGCGGCTGTGGCCGGCTTCTATCTGCTTCTGCAGCTGGTTCAGCTTGTGGATGGAACCGTACGGTTCTTCCATCTGCAAGATTTCCTTGGTAGCGGCAATGGCAGCCTGCACCTCTGCGTTGCCCTGCAGGTAGAACGAGTCCTTCCCCACCAGGGAAAGCTGCGCTACCGATTCGTCGAATACGCGCTGCTGGTTGGGGAAGAAGCCATCTATGCTTTCGCGCGCCTCGTCGAAATCAAGCAGCTCTTCTTCCATATCCACGAAGGCACGCAGGAACGCCTCTTGGTCGGCACGGTGGCCAAGAACCTGGTTGGCAATGCGTAGGCCTTTTTCAATAACGTTCTGACCGGGATACGGGAATTCGGGGCTTAGGCCGCGGAAGTTCACCACCAGCTCGGCGCAGTGGTCCTTCACGGCTTCCAGCTCTTCGGCAACAGCTTGCGCCAGGGCATCTTCATCGGCGGTGGACACGCGCTTCTCGCAGATGTCGTACAGCAGGTCCGAAGCGTTCTTCAGCAGGCGCTCGGAAATGCGCACGCGCTTTTCCAGCACGGCCTTTTCAGCCTGCTTGCGCAGGAAATCCACCGTTTTGGGGTCGTTGGCGGCAAGCTTCTGCCCCGCGTACGTAAGCGTTGCCTCTTGCGCGGCAATAAGCTGCGCGGCTACCAGGGCAATGTCGTAGTCGCGCCAACCGTAGGGCTCGCCCTGGAACTTGCGCTGCACATCGCCCATGGTGGGCTTTTGGTGGGTTGCCTGCTGGATTTCCAGGTACTGGCGCATTTCGGCGCAGGCCTGCTCGTTGGAACCGCCCAGGCCTTCCATGCTGGTTTGGGCAGCGCCCAGCAGCACGCGGCGCGCGTCTTCGTCCGATTCGGCCGGGGCGGTAATGTAGGCTGCCTTGTAGAACACAGCATCGGCCAGGTTTTCCAGAACCTGGTCGAACACCTGCTTGGCGTTGGTGGCGCGAACTTGCTCCATGCGGCCGTTCACTGCGCAGCGGGCGTGTGCCACCGCGTTTTCCAGCAGGGTTTTGGCTTCCTTTTCGTTGTAGGAAGCCTCGTTTTGCTTGCGGGCGATTATCTCTTGCGTGCTGGGGTCCAGCTGGCTCACGTTCTGCGTGCGCACGTACTTGCGTATCTTCGCGGCGTTCTGCAGCACATCCCAGTAGTCGTATTCGTTGGACAGCACCACCAGCGCCTCGTGCGAAGATTTCAGCGCCAATTCCGCGTCGTCGGCGCGGGAAAGGTCGTCGGCCAAGGTAACCACGTTCAGCTTCATGCCGCCTTGCGCTGCACCATGAAGGGAATTGTCCACATAGCGGTCGAACGGGAAGTCGTTGGCGCCATGGCGCAGCTTGCGCTGGGTGTACAGGCCGTCGAACAGGATCTTCTTTATCTCGTCCACAACCGCAGCAGGCTCCACTTCCATCTTGGAAATGGCGCGGGAAATATCCTGCTCTTCGTTGGTAAGGAAGTTGTACTTATCGCCCTGGCGAGCCACGTAGTTTTCCCGCACCAGGCGGCTAAGCGAAGCCTTCACCTGCTCGCGCAGGGCAACGGTATCCACGCCCATGTCTTCCACCATAAGGATGGTGATGTTGCCCAGCGTGGTTTCCAGGTAGCTTACGTAGCGCACCAAGTACAGCAGCTTCAGGATACACACGTCTTCGGGCTGCAGGCCCTGGCCGGCCTGGGCGGCGCGCTCGGCGCGGTCTATAACCATGATTATGCCGTGCTCCAGGTCCTTCGAAACGGTGTCGAAGAAGCGCCAGAACGGCACCAGGGTGGAAAGCTGGCCGTTCTGCACCGCCTGCGCCGATTCCTGGAAGGCAGAGAGCATGGAGCGCTCGCCGGTAGACATGTGCTGTGCCTTGGTGCCGTGCTTGCGAATCTCGTCCATCACATCGGGCAGCAGCTTGAACTGGTAGCCCACAAACGGGTACGAATCGGCGAAGTCCGTTTCGGTTTCGTAGCCGCCCATGTCGGAGCGCGACCCGCTGAAGGAAAACAGATTGCGCAGAACCGCGCTCTGGTCTGCGTATTCGTTCTTCAGCACCGCTTCTGCGGCAGGTGTTTTCTCCAGAACGCGGCGCTTGATAACCTCGTCCACGCTGGAACTGGAAAGGGAAAGGCGCGTGTTGAAGCGGCCCTGGATCTTCGAGAAGTCGTCGCCCACCACCAGGGCAACTTCGTCGATGGCTTCCTGGCTGGTAACCATCACCCATACGCGACCCTTGCAGCGGCTGCCCAGCTCTTCCACCAGGGTTTGCAGGTTCAGCATCAGGCTCTTGTCGTCGCCGATGAACTGACCCACTTCGTCAACCATGAACAGCAAGCGGAAATTGCCGCCGTTTTCAGCTGCGCGCTGTTCCACATAGCTGCTTACCTGCTGGGCAAAGCTGTCGGCGGCGATAACATCGTCTTCGGCGCCGTTGAACCAATTGCGCGCCTGCGATTCGCTCCAGCCCAGCACCTGCTGCAGGGCTTGCACGATATCGTCTTCGAAGTAGGTATAGGTTTCGCGGGATTCTTCCCAGGTATCGCCGTTCAGGCGCTGGAACTCTTCGCGGAACTGCTGGGTTTTGCCCTGGGCATCGATATGCTCTTCCAGCTTGGCCAGCTTCAGGTCTTCGCCGTAGAATCCGCGGCTTTCGTAGAACACGCGCTGGAAGGCGCGCAGCAGCGCGGTTTGCGCGGTTTCGCCTTCCTTCCACTGGCCGCCCTTGCTGTCGATGTTGAACAGGATGGCCTCGGTGGGAACTTCGGCGCAGCGGCGCATCTGGCTGTACACAAACGGGTCTTCCATCTTGCCGTCGAAGTAGTCGATGGCGCGCTTGCCCGCCACTTCCTTGTTGGCCAGCAGATAGGAAAGCATCTTCAGGAAGTGCGATTTACCGGAACCGAAGAAGCCGGAAATCCAAACGCCTATCTTGTCGGTGGGAACGTCGATGGCGCGGCCGTAGTTGTCGAAGAACGTTGCGAAGTGCTTCTGCAGCTCGTGCGTAACCACGTATTCGGAAAGCTCTTGCTGGATGGACTCGCTATCGTCTTGCTGGACCTTCACCACGCCGTTGATGGAACGGTTGATGTCCTTGGCAAACAGATCTTCGATTATCATTCGAGCCCCCTGGAAAGGTCGAAGGCTCGGTAGTAATTACCGTCACCGAGCCTATTGAACAGATGGAAATTCGCGCCCGTGAAAGAGCCTGGGTAGGAAACGATCACGGGAATATCGCCGAAGCTGGCGTGCATGTTGTCCAGCAAGGTGTGCACTCTGAGCAGCGGGTATATCTCGCCCACGCCGGTTATCAGCAGCACATCGCCCACGTTGTGCGGGCTGTACTCAAGCTCTTTGGCAATGGCTTGCGGGCTGCATACCTTCTGCAGCTGGCGCAGCTGCTTGGCGGAGCCGGTTTTAAGCTCCTGCTTGGGAATTGCCTGGGTTATGCGCTTGCGCTCGCACAGGCTTAGGAACACGTCGTAGAGGTTCCGGACAATCAGGTTGCAAGGCAGCTTGCCCGCTTCCCCTTCGCGCTGCAGCTGCGCAAAGAACGCGCGCGCCCGCATTTCCAGCGAGGGGTCGTAGCAGAAGGTGAAGAAACCCACTTCGTTGCCGATACCCTTGTTGCGCAGGAAATCGTCTTCGCCCAGGCGCTGGCGAAGCAGCTCGCAGCGGGATTCGAAATCGCGCTGGGCGCGGGCGGCTACAGAGTGCTTTGCCAGCGTTTCTTCGGTGTTGGTATGCTTGGCCACGGCAATCACGCTTCCTCGCCATAGGCTATAAGCAGCTGGGCGTGGCCATTGGCAACGATGCCGTCTTTCACCGTTGGGTCCAAAAGCGGGCGCTGCAGGGTTTCGCTGGTGCGTGTGGGCAGGTAGCCGGCCTGTACCAGCAGGTTCCACAGCGTGCTCTTTATGCGGTTGGAAGTGCTTTCGGTCCATGCGGCAGCGGCTGGGTCTTGCAGCTGCAGGTTGGTGAAGAACGCATTCAGGTCGGTACGTGTTAGGTGGAAGTTGCCATGCGCCATGCGCTCGCCCACGCATTCGGTCATGAACGATCGCACCAGCGGGTACACCAGCATCATGGCGTACAGGTTCACCTGCGATGCGGGAGCGGGCATGCCGTCGGCCAGCACCACGGTTAGCCGGGCGGGCACAACAGGAACGCCCGCATCCAGGGCGTTCAAGCGCGCAAGGCACACGTTGGCGATGCGGCGCAGGTTTGTTTTGCTGGGGTATTGGAACAGGTTTTCATCCAGCACGCGCTGGACGATCTCGCCATCAGAAAGGCCCTGCAAACGCAGGGTGGCGACGATCCTTATTTCACGAAGGAGGAATTGCTCGCGTGTGAGCGACCCCCCCCCGCGAGGTTTTACGGAAATATCCATGTATGCTCCCGGGAGGCTACCGCCCTAGTGGCGGCGTTCGTTTACTGC
>CAVDWN010000097.1:0-5428 GCA_963612535.1 Sphaerochaetaceae bacterium | reverse complement strand
TCCCCTGCACTCGCCAGAATGGCGCTCGCTGCTTCGTCCAACTGCAGGGCTTGGGAGAGTTTTCCTGGTTGTTTAAGCGGGCTGGACGAGCGAAGCATGTCTGGGAATCCTGCTCGGCAGAGCAGCGTAAAAAAAGAAACCGCCTTCGGGCGGTTTCTTTTTTCGGGGTGATGTTTGGTTGTTCGTTCCGCCGGCCTGGTTGGCTGGGCTTGGGCCGAGGACAGCCTGCGTCCGACCTGCCTTCCTTACTCGTAGCTGATGTGGAAGGTGGAAGGGTCTTCGCCTTCGCGCGGCAGCCAGGCCGGCGGCACGTCGTGGTTGCAGGCAAAGGCGATGAAGTCTTTCTGCGCGGCGGTAAGCATGTCGTCGGCGCGATGGATCAGGTAGATCTTGTGGAAGTCGCGCGGAACGCCCTCGATGGGGATGCATACCACATCGCTGAACGCCTTTACTAGGAAGGAGTAATCTACCAGGGCAACCACCGAGTCGCTGGCGGAAACGATGGAGCAGGCGGTGATCTCTTCGCGGAAGCGCCCCTCAACCTCCAAGTCGTAGCGCTTCGCGTACTCCATAACCTGGTCGTGCGGCGGGCAGCCGTCGGCGTACGTGAAGATGCGGTTGCCCTTCAGCTCGTCGAGCGTGACAGACGGGCGCTTTGCCAGCGGGTTGTCCTTGTTCACGGCAACGATAAGCTCCTGCGACCAGAAGGGGATGTAGTCTAGGCCTTCGGGGGCATCGGGCATCTTGGTTGCGAAGGTGACGTCTAGGCTTCCTGCCGCCAAATCGTGAAGAAGGCTGGAGCTGAAGCCCTGGTGCACCTTCACAGAGGTTGAGCCGTCCAAGTGGGCGCGGAACGCTCGCATCATGCGCGACCAGTCTTCGTCTTGGATGGAAAAGGGAACGCCGATGCGCAGCATTTCCACCTTGCTGTTCACCATCACCTGCACGCGTTGGCGGCCGGTTTCGATGTTCTTCAGCGCCAGCGAAGCATAGCGGTAGAACTCCTTGCCGTAGGGGGTGAGCAGGAAGGTGCTGCCGTTCTTGGTGAACAGCGGCGCCCCCAAGTCGGTTTCCAGGTTGGAGATTGCCAACGAAAGCGTGGAGCGCGCGATGGAGAGCGATTTCGCGGTGTTGGCGAAATGCTTCGAGTCGGCCAAACTGATGAAGTATCTCAGATGGGAAAGGTTCATTGCTCTTCCTTACCTGCGCTTTTGCGTGCGTTATATCTTACCGTTCGAGGATAACAAACACTTGTCGTTTTCAACGAAAGTGCACGGTTATTTTTCAGTTGGCCCGGCCTTGCATTCTGCCGGGCAGCTGGGGCAAAGGTCGCTGATGAAGCAGTCGGCGCATCTGGGGCGCCGCGCAATGCAGAACTCGCGCCCGAACAGCACCCATTGGTGGTTCACCGGGCCCCAGTACTCGCGGGGGTACAGGCGCAGCAGCGCTTCCTCGGTCTTTGCGGGGGTGTCGGCGGAAGGGCCCGCCAGCTTCAGCTTGTGGGCGATGCGGAACACGTGGGTGTCCACCGCGATGCCCTCCACGATGCCGAACGCCTCGTTCAGCACGACGTTTGCGGTTTTGCGCCCCACGCCGGGCAGGCGCTGCATTTCCTCCATGGTGCGGGGCACCTCGCCGCCGAAGTCGGTCATGATCATCTGGGCGCAGGCAACGCAGTTCTTCGCCTTGTTGCGGTAGAAGCCGATGGAGCGGATTATCTCTGCCACGTCTTCGACATCTGCCTGGGCCATGGCTTGGGGCGTGCCGTACTTTGCGAACAGCGCCGGCGTTACCTTGTTCACCCCGGCATCGGTGGTCTGCGCGGAAAGCAGCACGGCGATGGTAAGGGTGAACGGCGTGGTGTAGTGCAGCGCACATTCGCCGCGGCCGTAGTGGGCATACATGGCATCGGCTATCTGGATAGCGCGGGCCAGCTTATCGGCTTTCTTTTCGCGCGGCATGATGCGTCCTTCCTGTTCCCTGGCCGGTGTTCTGGGGCGCTCCGTCAGCCCGATTTCCGCCGGGGTGCCAGGCGGCAATCGCTGGCATGTGGATTTCGGTTCGGGGCCCGTTTCATGCTGATTATAGAGCGCGATGGGCTACCCTTGTACCAGCTGCCTTGTTGCAGCTTTTCTGCGTTACGCGAAAGGAGCGCCATGCTCATCGATATGCTTTCCGCCCAGCTGGCCAAGTCCGGCGCGCTTGCCGATGCTTGGGACAAGCTGGATGCCGCCGAGGATGCCACCATAGGCGTTGCCTCTTCGGCCCGCCCGTTCTTGGTTGCGGCGCGTTTCGTGCGCGACCCGCGTGCCACCTTGGTGGTGTGCGCGGGCGAAGATGCGGCGGAAGTGTTCGCCCGTACGGTTGGCGCCTTTGTGGGCGAAGAGCGCGTGCTGCGCTTTCCCGATTACGCAGGAAACCCGTTCTCGCTGGATGCGCCGGCCCAGCCCCGCCTGCATGGCACGCGCCTGCGTGCGTTGTGGGCGCTGCAGTCTGGCCAGCCCGTTGTGGTGGTGGCATCGGCCCGTTCGCTTCTGCGGCGCATCGCCCCGGCTGCTTCGGGCGTGGCCGAGCCGCTGAGCCTTCGCGTGGGGGTAGACCTTTCCGAAAAGCCCCAGCGCGGCGTTTCCAGCTTCGACGATCTTGAGCGCTGCCTGGTTTCCATGGGCTACCAGAACACCGGCGAGTTGGACGGCCCGGGCACGTTCTGCGTGCAGGGCGGCGCGATCGATGTGTTCCCCGGCAACCTGCCGTTTCCCGTGCGGTTGGACTTCTTCGGCGACGAGCTTGATGAGATCCGCCGTTTCCTGCCCTCTACCGGCCAAACCATTTCCTCGCTGGATTCGGTGGATCTGTTCCCGGTGCGCGAGTTCTGCGTGGACGATGCCGCGCTGCGCCGTGCCACGCGCGCCATTGCGAAGGGCGCCGAGACGAACCCCGACAAGCGCGAGCTGCTTGAGCGCTTGGAGGACGACTCCCGCGAGCTGCCCGATTTGATGGCAGCGTATTTGCTGGACGGCACCGCAACGGTGGGCGACTACCTTCCCGCCGATGCGCTTACCGTTCTTATAGAGCCGCGCTCGCTGGTGGACGACGCCATGCACGCCTACGACGAGCTTGCCAAGCGCTGCGTGGGAACCTCTGTCCCCGTAAGCGACCTGTACGTGGGGCCTGCCGAGTTGGATTTCGGCAAGAACCCGCGCGCCACCTACGTATCCATCATGCGCGTGGGCGCCCAGATAGACAGCGAGCTGGTGGTGAAGCGCGTGGATGTGGCGGGCGACCCCGACAAGCTGTTCGGGCGTTTGCGATCATTGGCTGAAGCCGGCTTTGCCGTGGTGTTTTCCGTCCCGCATTTCCGGGCGCGTCAGGAAATGAAGCTTTCCCTTGTTGACCTGGGTATTCCCATCAACGAGGTTCTGGACGTGACGGGCGATGCGGGCACGAAGCTCAAGCGCGGCCAGGTGAACATCGTGGATGTGGACATACCGTTGGGCATGATTTTCCCGGCGGCGAAGATGGCGCTGGTTTCCCTTTCCGACACGCAGGGCTCCATGGCCACGCGCAAGCGCTCCCGCATCGACGTGACCGAGGTAACCTTCCCCTTCAAGCCGGGCGATTACGTGGTGCACGCAGCGCACGGCGTGGCGTTCTTCCGCGACATCGTGCGCCAAGACGTGGGCGGATCCGAGCGCGACTACCTGCTGTTGGAATACGCCGAGGGCGACAAGCTGTATGTGCCGGTGGAGCAGCTGGATCGCGTTACCCGCTACGTGGGGCCGGAAGGCTCTTCGCCGCGCCTTACGCGCCTGAACACCTCCGACTGGAGCCGCGCTTTGGCCAAGGCGCGCAAGGCCACCAAGCAGTTGGCGTTCGACCTGGTGGACGTGTACACGCGCCGCGCTTCCACCCAAGGCTACCGCTACCACGACGACACTCCCTGGCAGCGCCAGATGGAGGAAAGCTTCCCGTACCAGGAAACGCCCGACCAGCTGGCCGCCATCGCCGACATCAAGGCCGACATGCAGTCGCCGCGCCCGATGGACCGCCTGGTGTGCGGCGATGTGGGCTTCGGCAAGACCGAGGTGGCGCTGCGCGCGGCGTTCAAGGCCACGCAGGACAACAAGCAGGTTATGGTGCTGTGCCCCACCACCATCTTGGCGCAGCAGCACTACTCTACGTTCAAGGAGCGCTTCGAGCCGTTCGACGTGAAGGTAGAGGTGCTCTCGCGCTTCCGCACGCCGGCCCAGCAGAAAGAGGCGCTGGCGGGTTTTGCCGATGGCAGCGTTTCCGTGCTGGTGGGCACGCATCGCCTGCTTTCGCGCGACGTGAACCCGCACGACTTGGGCCTGGTGATCATCGACGAGGAGCAGCGCTTCGGCGTGGCGCATAAAGAGCAGCTGAAGAACATGCGCGAGTCCATCGACGTGCTCACGCTTTCGGCAACGCCCATCCCGCGCACCATGCAGATGGGCCTTTCCGGCGTGCGCGACATGAGCCTTATCCTCACGCCGCCCGACGACCGGCGCCCGGTGGAAGTGCACGTGGGGGAGTGGGACCCCGATGTGGTGAGCGATGCCATCCGCCGCGAGCTGCAGCGCAACGGCCAGGTGTACTACGTAAGCAACCGTGTGCGCTCCATCGACGAGGCGGTGCGCCGCGTGCAGGCCGCCGCGGGCGAGGCGCGTGTGGGCGTGGCGCACGGCAAGATGTCGAAAGAGCAGCTTGAAGAGGTGATGGAGAACTTCGCGGCGGGCCAGCTGGATGTGCTGGTGGCCACCACCATCATCGAGAGCGGCATCGACAACCCGCATACCAACACGCTGATCATCGAGGACTCCCAGCGCCTGGGCTTGGCGCAGATGTACCAGCTGAAGGGCCGCGTGGGGCGCTCCAGCACGCAGGCCTATGCGTACTTCCTGTTCCCCGACAACATCCCGCTTACCGAGGAAGCGGTGGCGCGCCTTACCGCGCTGGGCGAGCACACCGAGCTGGGCAGCGGCATGCGCGTTGCCATGCGCGATTTGGAGATCCGCGGCGCGGGCAGCCTTCTGGGCGCCGAGCAGAGCGGCAACATGAGCGCGGTGGGCTTCGACCTGTTTGCCCAGATGCTGGCCACGGCGGTGAACCTGGCGCGCGAGGGCAACACCACCAGCAAGGAATTCCTGCCGCCGGCGCTTTCCGACATCGTGGTGAACGTGCCCGACCACACCTACTTCCCCGAAGAGTACCTGCCCGATGCCGACGAGCGCGTGCTGTACTACCGAAAAGTCGCCAGCGCCGACACCCTGGATGCGGTGGAGGCCATCTACGAGGAGCTTATGGCCAAGCACCCCGAGATGCCGCAGGCCGCCATCAACCAGTTCGAGAAGGCGCGGTTGAAGGCGTTTGCCAACGAGCACGGCGTGCGCCTTATCTCGGTTGTCGC
>CAVDWN010000096.1:0-5475 GCA_963612535.1 Sphaerochaetaceae bacterium | reverse complement strand
CGCAACGTCGGCGGCGTCCTTCACGCCCGATTCCGCAACGTAGAGCACCCCTTCGGGGATGGCATCGCGCAGGCGCCGCGCGTTGTCGAAGTCCACCGTGAAATCCTTCAGGTTGCGGTTGTTAACGCCGATGATCTTGGCGCCCGCCGCTACCGCGCGCTCGATTTCCTGGGCATCGTGAGCTTCCACCAAAGCGGAAAGCCCCAGCTCTTCTGCCAGTTTCCCGTAGGATCGCAGCTGCTCATCGTCCAGGATGGCGCAGATGAGCAACACCGCCGAAGCGCCCAGCACCTTCGCCTGGTAGATCATGCGCTCACATACCACGAAGTCTTTGCGCAGCACGGGGATGGAAACCTGCTGGGCAATCTGGCGCAGGTACTCGTCGTGCCCCATGAACCACTTCGGCTCGGTAAGACAGGAAATGGCGCTGGCGCCCGCCGCGTCGTAATCCTGCGCTATCTGCAGGTAGGGGAAATCCTCGGCTATCACGCCCTTCGAGGGGGACGCCTTCTTCACCTCGCAGATGAAGGAAAGCCCGGGGGCCGCCAGGGCCGCTTGAAAGGGAAACGCGAACTGCCCGTCGCGTTCCAGCTCGGCAGCAGCCAGGGCGCGCGCCTGGCGCTCCAGATCAGCCGTGGGAAGCTCGCACTCCTCGGCGGCCATGCGTTGGCGCGCGTAGGCGGCTATCTCGTCCAGGATGGTCACTTATGCCTCCTCGTTGGAAACCTTGATGTAGGCCTCCAGGGTTTCCAAGGCTTTGCCCGAGTCGATGAGCTCCGCCGCCAGGGCAACGCCATCTTTCAGCGAAGGCGCCTTGCCCGTGATGTACAGACCGGCTGCCGCGTTCAGCAGAACCGTATCACGCTTGCAGCCCTGCTCCTTGCCGGAAAGGATGTCGCGCGTGATCTGCGCGTTTTCCTCCGGCGTGCCGCCCTGCAGGTCTTCGCGAGTGCACTGGGCCATGCCGAAGTCGGCCGGCGTGAGCACATAGCTGGTGTACTCGCCGTTGTGGAACTCGCACACGCTGGTGGGGCATGCCGTGGAAAGCTCATCCAGGCAGGCCTGGCCGTATACCACCATGCCGTCGGTTACCCCAAGGCTCGTGAGCACGCGCGCCAGAGGCTGCACCAGCGATTCGTCGTACACGCCCAAGATCATCTTCTGGGGCGAAGCCGGGTTGGTAAGCGGGCCCAGGATATTGAACACCGTGCGGATGCCAAGCTCCTTGCGGATGGGGCCCACATAGCGCATGGCGGTGTGATACTTCTGCGCGAAGAAGAAGCAGATGCCCACCTCGTTCAGCAGCTTGGCACACAGCTCGGGGCTCTGCTCGATGTTCACGCCCAGTGCCTCCTGGCAGTCGGCTGTGCCGCTCTTGCTGGAAGCCGCGCGGTTGCCGTGCTTGGCAACCTTTGCCCCACCGGCCGCGATAACGAGTGCCGCCGTGGTGGAGATGTTGAAGCTGCCGGCCTTGTCGCCGCCAGTGCCCACGATCTCCAGCACGGGATCGGGGTAGCTCACCTTGGTGGCGTGCGAGCGCATGGCGGCGGCGCATCCGGCGATCTCGTCGATGGTCTCGCTCTTGGTGCTCTTGGTGGAAAGGGCAGAAAGGAACGCCGCGGTCTGCACCGGGGTGGTGTCGCCCGACATGATCTCGTTGATCACGGCAAACGCCTCGTCGTAGGTGAGGTCTTCCTTGTCTACCAGCTTGAATATCGCCTCGCGGATCATTGTGGTTCCTTTCTACTTGGCGGTGATTTCCAGGAAATTCTTCAATATGGTTCGGCCTTCGGGGGTAAGGATGCTCTCAGGATGGAACTGCAGGCCGTAGGTGGGGAGCTCGGCGTGCTGAACCGCCATCACTTCCCCATCGTCGGTGCGGGAGATCACCTTCAAGCAGGCAGGCAGGGTTTCCTCTTCCGCAGCCAAGGAATGGTAGCGCGCCACCTGCGTCTGCGCGGGCATCCCCTTGAAGATGGGCGATGCGCAATCGAGCTTAGCCAGGGAAGACTTGCCGTGCATCAGCTCCTTCGCGTATCCCACCACGCCGCCGAAGGCCTCGCAGATGGCCTGATGGCCCAGGCACACACCCAAAATGGGTACTTTGCCGGAAAGCTTCAGCGCCACTTCCTCGCAGATGCCCGCATCGACAGGGCGGCCCGGCCCCGGGGAAAGGATGATGGCGTCGGGCTGCAAGGCTTGCAGCTCTTCGACCGTCAGCGCATCGTTGCGCACCACCTTGATATCGGGGTTCAGCTCTCCCACCAGCTGATATAGGTTGTAGGAAAAGCTGTCGTAGTTGTCGATGAGGACGATCATGCCAGGCCCCCTTCTGCGCACTGCAGCGCTTCCATAACGGCGCGCGCCTTGTTGTAGCATTCGCGGTCTTCGTTTTCTGGGACGCTGTCGGCCACGATGCCGGCGCCGGTCTGCACGCACACGCGGCCGTTCTTCTTGTAGGCCAAGCGGATGCCGATACAGGTGTCCAGGTTGCCGGTAAGATCCAGGTACCCGATGGCGCCGCCGTAGATGCCGCGCTTGGCGCCTTCCAGGTCTTGGATTATCTGGCAGGCGCGCAGCTTCGGCGCACCGGAAAGCGTGCCGGCCGGCAGGATGGAATCCATCACATCTACCGCGTCCTTGTCTTCGGCCAACTGACCGGTAACGGTGGAACCGATATGCATGATGCGGCTGAAGCGCAGGATGTTGCGATACTCCTCCACCTTCACGGTGCCCAGCTTGCTCACGCGGCCCAGGTCGTTGCGGCCCAGGTCTACCAGCATGTCGTGTTCGGCGCGCTCCTTGTCGTCGGCCAACAGCTCTTCCTCGAGCGCACGGTCTTCCTCGGGCGTGACGCCGCGGGGGCGCGACCCGGCCAACGGGTAGGTGAACAGCGTGCCGTCCTGCAGGCGGGCAAGCGTCTCGGGCGAAGCGCCGGCGATCTCCACATCGTCGCTGGTGAAGTAGAACATGTAGGGCGAAGGGTTCTGGCAGCGCAGCACACGATAGGTGTCGAACAGGCTGCCCTCAGCCGCCGCCGTGCGCGGGTTGGAGGGCACCACCTGGAAGATGTCGCCTTCATGGATGTGGTGCTTGGCGATGTTCACCATCTCGCAGAAGCGCTCGGTGGAGAACTGCGGCGTAAGCGGGCCCTCCATGTGCAGCGGCGGGAACTCGTGGCGCTTACCGCTGAACAGCAACTGCTCCATCTCGTCGAGCTTGGCGGCGGCGGCTTCGTACGATGCATCCACGTCGTCGGCGCGGACCCCGGCGATGAGGATGATCTTCTGGCGGTAGTTGTCGAAGCAGATCACCTGGTCGAACAGCATAAGATCCACGTCCAGGAAATCCTCATGCGCCAAATCGGGGCGGCGCAGGGTTGGCTCGGCGTACTTGATGTAGTCGTAGCTGAAGTAGCCCACCAGGCCGCCTGTGAACGTGGGGAAGCCTTCCATCTGCGGGCTCTTGTTCTGCGCGATGATGGCGCGGATGGCCTGACCCGGATGCTCAACCTGCTGGGTTTCCACCACCGGTTCGGCGCCCTCCACGTTGCGGCGCACGGTAAGCGCGCCGTTCAAGCAGGTCAGTTCCACGGAAGGCTTGTAGCCCAAGAACGAGTAGCGGCCCCAGCGCTGGTCGGCCTCGGCCGATTCCAGAAGGAAGCAGTGGTTGCTGGCGTGGCGCAAGGCGCGCATAGCCTCGATGGTGGTGATGCGGTCGGCATACAGCTCGCGCTTCACGGGAACGCGGCGGATGCCCTCCATCCCCGCCAGGCGGCGCACCTCCTCCAAGCTCGGCTGCAGCGATTCGGTACTGCCCATAGGTTCTGCCTTTCTCTTCAAAGGGAAGGCAATAAAAAAGCCCGCCCTTGACGTTAACTACAATCAAGGACGGGCTGTTAAGCTCGCGGTGCCACCTTGCTTCACGGTTTGACCCGTGCCCTTTGCGGATTACCTTCATAACCCCGGCAACTGACGTATGCCCCACGTTGCATCCTACTTTGCAGCCCTGCTGCGTTCACATGCACCCTCAGCGGTCCATTTGGCGAGCGGCCTTTCCATCCGGATCCCAGCACCCCGGACTCTCTGTGCGCGCCTACTCGCTTTGACTTCCGCCTCAACGGTTTAGGTGGTTCCTGCTTCCAAGGCGTTCCTGGAAGCGAAACTGACAGTTATTTTGTTTCCGGCTCGGCGAATTGTCAACAAGGAATTTGCCGGCGTTAACGCGGAATTAACGTTGGGCACGGCAAGCGGCAGCGGAAGGAAGCAGCGAAACCTACTCCCTATGGCGCACGTCCCACTGCTCGGCAACGTAGAAGCGGCGGCGGTTCTGGCAGCTGGTAAGCGTTACGCGCCCGGCGTTCACCAGGTAGATCAGGTGCGCGAACGTTTCGCCCAGCGAATAGAACTTCTGGTCGATGGTCCAGCTGTCCCAGTCGGGGTGCTTCCATTTGGCGTTGCGCGCGATGTCGATAAGGCTGGCGTGGCCTTCCGCCACCAGCTGGTACAGCTCTTCCAAGCGGTTGGCGTGGAAGGCCTTCAGGAAATCCACCCGATCGGCAACGCCGGTGAAAGGCGCCCCGTGACCAGGCAATATAAGATCAACGTCCAAGTTGCGCACCTTATCCAAACTCGCCAGGAATTCCTTCAGGGCATCGTAGCCGGTGATCCAGCTCATGATGGTGGGCGTGATGCGCTCCAGCACGTGGTCGCCGGCAATGAGCACCTTCAACGTTGGCTCGTACAGGCAGATATGCCAATCGTCGTGCCCGGGCGTGGTTATAACCTGGAAGCGGTAGTTGCCGTTGCGGTACACGTCGCCATCGCCCAGGTAGAACAGGTCGGGCTGGTTCTTCGAGGGCACCAGCTCGGCGGAAACCTGGTAAGCGCTGGCATCGCGCTTCTGCATGCTGAGCTCGTCGTAGGTGTTGGGGCGCACCAAGTGGCTGATAAGCGGGTTGTACACCGTGGATTGGATGTCCATGAGGTTGCGCACTTCCTGGAAGGAGTGCATGTTGGCGTACACGCGCATCCAGCGGCGCCAGATGCGGTCGAGGTTGCCCGTGTGGTCGGGGTGCGAATGGGTAAGCACGATTTCCACCGATTCCCAATCGCGGCCCAACTGGCGCAGCGCCTGGTCCAAGGCCTGCTCGCATTCTGGCTCGTTCAGGCCCACGTCGATGATGGTGGTTTTGTCTTCGCTGAGGATGAAATACGAGTTCAGGTACTCAAGCGGATTTCCGGGCAAAGGAACCGGAACGCGCCAGATGCGCGGGTACACCTCTTCGATTGCTCCGTTGTTGTACTGATCGGCATAGCTGCCCATAGCGCTCCCCTTGCGAACCATCCCTGCAGATATTCCCAGCCTAGCGCATAATCAACGTACGAACCGCTCGTTGCGGGAGGCGTTGGCGAATCGTGGGCGGCTGGCCAATCCGACTGGCAGCGCGTGCAGAATGGAGGGGCGAATGGCGAA
>CAVDWN010000095.1:0-5507 GCA_963612535.1 Sphaerochaetaceae bacterium | reverse complement strand
GCGGAAAGCTGGAACGAAAGGTCGCGTATCCCCTGGTGGTGATAGCTGTTCACCTGGAGCTTCGTCGCCTTCAGAAGGTAGTACAGCGGGGTGCCCGGCACCAGCGAAACCTCATGGAAGGGCCGGTTGTACGGCGCCGTCATCTGGTGCGGGACCGGCATCGGCATCTGCGAGGGAATGTCCTGGTACAGCGTGCCGCCCAGGCACACGTTGATGAACTGCGCCCCGCGGCATATCCCCAGCACGGGAAGGTCGATCATCAACGCACGCTGCAGCAGCGCGAACTCCAGCTTGTCGCGCTGGGAGCTTACCTCGCCGCATTTCGGGCTTTTCCGCTCCTCGTACAGAGCGGGGTCGACATCATGGCCGCCGGTGAACAGGATGCCGTCGCACATGCCCACCAGTTGGGCGATGTCCGCTTCCGCAGAAGAGAACGGAAGGATAAGGGGCAGGGCGCCGCAGCTTTTCAGCGCGTCCACATAGCCGGGCAGCATCCAAATGCTCTCGCGCTCGTCGTCGTACAGCGGCGTTACGCCGATCACTGGCTTGTCGCCCATATGCTCTTCCCCTTTCCTTCTTAGCCTGAACCGCAGATGCCTACAGGGCGGGCAGCCGTGCGCCGCCCGCCCTGCGTTTTCTAGAACTTCGCCTTGAAGCGATCGTAGTGAAGCCCGCTGATGTCGATGGTGGTGCTTGCCCCCGTTTCGATAAGCTCGGAAAGGGCATAGCCGATGGCCGGCGATATACCGAAGCCGTGGGCATTGAAGCCGTAGGCGGTTACCAGGCCGGGAACTTCTTCGCAATCGCCCAGGATCGGCACGCCATCAGGGGTGATGTCGATCCAGCCAGCCCAGGTGCGCACGATGTTCATCTCGGCAAGCTTGGGGAAGTACTTCATGATGCCGCGGCACACGCAAGGCGCGGTAGTGGAAGTACCCTGCGTCTTCAGGTCGTAGATGTCGAAGCCCTCCAGGTCGTCGTCGCCGCCGAACACGAACGAGCCGTGGTTGGTCTGGCCGCCGTAGAAGTCGGCCTCGGCGGTGCCCAGCATGGTGTCGAACATGTGGGGCTGCGCCTCGGTAACCAGGCAGTGGTCGATGCGGGGGCGAACCTTGGCGTTGATGCCGATGGTTGCCAGGATCTCCTTCGACTGGGCGCCGGCGCACACCATCACGGTGTCGGCCTCGTATTCGCCGTGCTCGGCAATCACCTTGCGCACGCGGCCCTTCACCTTGCGCAGGGCCAGCACCTTTTCGCCGGTGATGAACCGCACGCCCATGGCCAGGGCATTCTTGTAGAAGCCCAAGCCTGTCTTCAGCGGATTGGCATGGCCGTCGGTGGGGCACCAGCTTGCGCCGATAACCTCTTCGGACAGGAAGGGGTTTATCTGGCGCGCCTCTTCGCCGGTGATCATGCCCACGCCAACGCCGCAGGCGGCGGCGTTGTTCGCCAGGCGCGTAAGGGTTTTCAGGTGCTCTTCGGTCTTGCCCAAGCGCAGGTTGCCGCCCTGGTTGTACTCAACGTCTACGCCAAGCTCTTCGCCCAGGGTAGGCCAGATGTTCTGCACGCCGTACAGGGCCAAGGGAAGCTCGCGCGGGTCGCGGCCGCTCTGGCGCACGCCGCCGGCGTTGCGGGAAGCGCCGCCGTTGAGCATGATCTCCTGCGCCTCAAGCACGATCACATTGGTGATGCCGCGTTTGGCCAGGTAGTAGGCGGTCGAGCATCCTTCGATGCCGCCGCCGACGATGATAACGTCTGCTGTAGTGCTCATTGCTCGCTCCTCCTAGAATCGCTCGTTGCCCAGTTCCTGCATCTGCAGGGGACGCTGAGGCGAGCGGGCATGGGGGTTCTGCAGATCCTCGATGGTAAGCCCCGCCTCGCGGGCAAGGATCCCCTTCACCAGCTTGGTGCAGGTACGCCCCTGGCAAAGGCCCATGGCGCAGCGGGTGAATCGGCGAACCTCAGGGAATCGGTAGAGCCCCTCGTGAACCGCGCGGCGAAGCTCGCCCTTGGTCACTTCCTCGCAGCGGCAGATGATCATGTCGTCGTCGGGCTCGGGCTTGAACGGCTCGTCGGCAAGCCGGCGGATGGTTGGTGTGGTGTCCATGGTGCGTTCCTCTTCTCTCTACGCGGTCATGGTTGCGGCTGCCGTCTTGAAGAAGCGCGCCTGGTGCACGAACTCCTTGGGCACGCTCATGGTTAGCAGGGCGGTGTGGTCGAAGGCCTTCGGGTTCATCACCTTCACCACTTCGGCATCGCAAACCACCTGGCCGCTTCGGTCGAGGGCCTTGCCGGTAGCGCCCTTTTCGGGCAGCGGGTAGAACTCGTAGGGCAGGGTTACCTGCGCAGTGCCATCGCCCATGTCCTCGTTCACCAGGAAGATGGCCTGGCCCGGGCAGAACGCCACGCACTTGCCGCAGTTGCTGCAGTTGGCCTCGGTGTTGATGGTGGGCAGGATGGTGATGTTGGACCCGACGTTGATGCAATGGCGCGGGCACACGTCCTGGCAGGGGTTGCAGGGGATGTTCTGCGTGCACTCGATTACCGCATGCCAGCCTTCCATATGCTTCACGCCGCCGAACGAATCCACTTCCTCGTCGGTGACGAAGCCCTTCTTCAGAAGGTTCTGCGAAAGCGGGATGCCTTCCTCGGTTTCGGTGAACACCTTGCCGCGGTTCTGCGGGGCGAACATGCCGATGCGCAAACGGTCGAGCGCATCGTAGTGCTCTTGGCGGTCGGCCGCGGCCTGCTCGGCGTCGATGAAGCCCAGGAACTCCGCAGCGGAAACCGCGGCGATGCGGCCCTCGATCATGGCCGAGCTTGCTTCCTCGATGCCCGCTGCGTCACCGGCGACGAAGATGCCCGGTACCGAGGTGGAGCAATCCTCGTTGCTCACCGGGATGCGGCCGCCGCGCTCCACCATCTCGCAGCCGGCCATGTCAAGCAGCTGCGACTGCGGGGAAAGGCCAACGGCTAGGCAGATAGTGTCCACATCGAAGTGCTTTTCGGTGCCCTCGATGAACTGGAAATGGCTGTCTACCTCGGCGATGGTGACGCCGGTCACGTGGTCTTCGCCTTCAGCCTTCTTGATGGTGTGCGATGTGTAGAACGGCACACCCGTGCGCGCCAGCTTCTGCGCATGCACGCCGTAGCCGCCAACGCGTGGGCCGGCGTCCACCAGGGCAACCACTTCGCAGCCAGCCTGCAACAGCTGGTAGCTCACCACTAGGCCAACGTTGCCGGTGCCCAGCATCAGCACCTTGTTGCCGGGGCGCACCCCATTCAGGTTCATGAACATCTGGGCGGCGCCGGCGCCGATGACGCCGGGGAGCGTCCATCCTTCGAAGGTAACGGCGTTTTCCGAAGCGCCCGTTGCCACGATGATGCTGTCCGCCTTGTAGTGCTCGGTGCGGTCCTCGCGGTGCACCAGCACCTCGTTTTCGGGGAAGATGCCCATAACCACGCTGTTCAGCTCAACGTCTACGCCAGCCTCGGCGGCTTCCTTCAGCAGGTCCTGGCCGATGGTGATGCCGCGCAGCTTCGCGCCGTGCTCCTTCGAGCCGAAGAACTTGTGGATCTGCTTGAACAGCTGGCCGCCGGGGCGGGAGTTCTCGTCGAACACCACAACCTCAAGGCCGTAACGGGCGGCGGCGATGGCGGCGCACAGGCCGGAAGGGCCGGCACCCACGATGATAAGGTCGTATCGCTTCATCCTAACCGCCTCTATTCCGCAGCCTCGGCGCTGGGCTTTGCCGAAACGCCGTATTGGGTTTGCACTGTCATACCGGCGCGTACCGGCGTTATGCAGGTGCGCACGTTGGGCTTGCCGTCTACCACCATCACGCAGTCGGTGCAGCGCCCGATGGCGCAGAACACGCCGCGCGGCCTGTCCATCTTCATGGTGTGGCGGTGCACCATCACGCCTGCGGCCTTGAGGGCGGCGGCGATGGGCTCGCCTTCGTATCCTTCGATGGGCTTGCCGTCGTAGCTGAAGGTGACCAACGGGCCCTTCTCCGGCTCACCCAAGATGGGGTGGAAATCGATTCTTTGAGACATAACCTGTCCTAACCATGTGTTTATCAATGGTGCCGCAGCCTTTGCCCTAGCTGCGGCACCTGAAAGTGAGAGGGTCGATGAGGAAAGACCCTGGGTAAGCGGTTCAGCGCTTATGCGAACGTGGGGGCGTCCCACAGGTGAAGCTTGGTACCGATGCCCATCTTCACCGCGTTGTCGTAGCAGTACTTGCCCCAAGCAACGTCTTCAACGGGCATGCCGCCGACGCTCATGGTGATTACCTCGTCGTCGCTCACGCGGCCGGGGGCCTTGCCCAGAAGGATGTCGCCCATGGAGATGATGCGGTCGCGCGTGATCAGGTCGTCGTGCACCATGTCGGTGAACTTGCAGCCGAAGATGTCCATGCCGTAGCCGAAGGTGGGGTACGGATACTCCTGAGCCCATGCGTCGTACAGGCCGATGTCGTCTACCACCAGCTTGCACTTGTCGATAAGGAACTGGTCTTCAACGTCGTAGGCCGAAGTGCCCACGATGAAGGCGCCGGGCTTCACCCATTCGCCCATCACCTTCGCGTAGGTGTTCGGGTCGGAGGTGGCGGTGGCGCCGAAGTACACGCAGTCGGAATCGCGGACCAGGGATTCCAGATCGTCGACCACTTCGATGGTGGTGAACTGCGGGTGATGTTCCTTCACGTAGGCCACGTAGTTGTCGATGCCGCGCTGGCTGCGGCCCTTGATCTTAACCGTGTCCATCTCGGGGCATTCAGCGGCGAATGCGTCGATGGCGGTACGGCTCATGCCGCCCGGGCCGTAGATACCCAGAACCTTGGAGTCCTTGCGGGCCAAGTGGCGGATGCCAACGCCCGGGATGCCGCCGGTACGGTAAGCGGAAAGCAGGTTTGCGGAAAGCAATGCGATGGGGGCGCCCGTGTCCTTGTCGTTCAGCATCACCATCAGGATGGAACGGGGCAGGCCCTTTTCCTTGTTGGCGGTGTTGGAGCCGTACCATTTGCAGCCTGCCATGTCGAAGGGGCCGCCAAGGTAGGCAGGCATTGCCATGAAGCGGCGATCCTCGCCCTTGTTGGTGGGCATGTTGGGGAACGGGGAGGTTTCCGGGAAGGTAACCATGCAGCCGTGCGACGTGCCGTCCTTGCCGCCCATCATGAAGTCGCCAACGCGCAGGCACTTCAAAACCTCTTCCATCGTGTCGATGCAGTCGGAGATGTTCATAACGCCGGCTTTGATCATGTCTTCCTCGTTGAGATACAGGAAATCAATCGCTGGATAACTCATTGGGGGCCTCCTCATATCAGGCATTGCTTCCTTGCTTCGTCCGCGAACCGCCCTGCGTTTCGCTTGCCTTCAATTATTCGAAGCCGCGTTACTGGCTTATTTCGGCGAAATGAAGGCTTCTTTGCTAGCCCGTGTACGTCTTGGGTCATCTGAGGTTCATTCAAGTAACAATTGAAGCCATTTGCTGTAAAACACCTGGTA
>CAVDWN010000094.1:0-5514 GCA_963612535.1 Sphaerochaetaceae bacterium | reverse complement strand
TTATTCGCTAGACGGCAATCGCAGCGCTGCCTTCAGCAGGCACTACGCGAAATAGTCCACGCCGCCTTCGAACAGGGGCTGGTACAGATCGCCGGGGACGTTCTGGTACAGGCCGTTGCCGCTGCGCTCGGTGTGGCCCATCTTGCCCAACACGCGACCATCGGGGCTGGTAATGCCCTCGATCGCCATGACAGAGCCGTTGGGGTTCACCGACCAGTCCATGGAAGGCTTGCCTTGCTCGTCCACATACTGCGTGGCAATCTGCCCCGCCGCTGCCATGCGGGCAACCTCTTCAGGGCTTGCCACGAAGCGGCCCTCGCCGTGGCTGATGGCAACGGTGTGCACATCGCCTACATTGCAGCGGGAAAGCCAAGGCGAAAGGCTGGAGGCAATGCGGGTGCGCACCAAGCCGCTCTGGTGGCGGCCCACCGTGTTGAAGGTGAGCGTGGGGGCATCGGCAGTTGCCGGAACGATATCGCCATAGGGAACCAGGCCCAACTTGATAAGCGCCTGGAAGCCGTTGCAAATGCCCAGCATCAAGCCGTCGCGCTTCTGCAGCAGCTCGCGAACCGCCTCGGTAACCTCGGGTGCGCGGAAGAACGCCGTGATGAACTTCGCGGAGCCATCGGGCTCGTCGCCACCGCTGAAGCCGCCGGGCAGCATGACTATCTGGCTTTCCTTGATGGCCTTCACCAGCGCAGCCGTGCTTTCGGCAACCGCCGCGGGGGTAAGGTTGTTCACCACCAGAACGTGCGGGTCGGCACCGGCGCGCTTGAAGGCGCGTGCCGTGTCGTATTCGCAGTTCGTGCCGGGGAACACGGGGATAACCACACGGGGCTTGGCGAACGACTCGCCGCACACCAGCGGAAGCTTCTCCGACCAGGAAACGGCTTCTACCGCTTCGCCCTTCTGGCGATACGGGAACACGGACTCGATGCCGCCCTCCCAGGCTTCCTGCAGCTGCGCCAGATCGATAACCTCGCCGCAAGCGGAAAGCTGGTAGGCCTCGGTGGTTTTACCGATAACGGAAACGGAAACCTCGCTGTTGCCCTGGGGCAGTTCGGCACCTTCGGCCAGTTCCACGATGAAGCTGCCGTAGGCCAGGCTGAACAGGTCGTCTGCTTCCACGTCGGCGGAAAGCGAGACGCCGATGCCGTTGCCCACGCACATCTTGAACAGCGCTTCGGCGGTGCAGCCATAGCCCGGCGTTGCCGCGGCAGCAACCGCGCCTTCGCCGACAAGGCGCTCCATCAGGCTGAATGCAGCGTCCATGCCCTCGGCTTCAGGCACCAGGGCGTCTTCGTCGTAGAAAGCAGGCGCAATGCGCACCACGCGGGAGCCGGCGCGCTTGAATTCCGGCGAGACCACACGGTTGATAGAGCCGGTGGAAACTGCGAAGCTGATGAGCGTCGGCGGGACGTGCAGCTCATGCTGGCCTTCCTCGAAGCTGCCCGACATGGAGTCCTTGCCGCCGATGGCGCCGATCTTCAGGTCTACCTGGGCCATCAGGGCACCCAACACCGAAGCGGTGGGCTTGCCCCAACGCTCGGGAACATCGCGCAGGCGCTCGAAGTACTCCTGCAGGGAAAGGTAGGCCGCTTCGCGCGTGAAGCCCGTTGCCACCAGGCGGGCAACGCTTTCCACTACCGCAAGGTAAGCGCCCTTGAACTGGTTCTTCTCGGAGAGATACGGGTTGAAGCCCCATGCCATGGCGCTTGCCGTGGTGGTTTCGCCATCGACCGGGAACTTCGCCACCATGGCCTGGGAAGGCGTGAGCTGGCGCTTGCCGCCGAAGGGCATGAGCACCGTTGCCGCGCCGATGGTGGAATCGAAGCGCTCGCCCAAGCCCTTGTTCGAGGCAATGTTCAAGTCGGTCACCAACGAGGTCATACGCTCGGAAAGCGTGGCGCCCGCCCATTCGGGCTGATAGCTTTCGGCTTCCTGCACATGCACGCCCTGGTACTTGGGGGCGCCGTTGGTGTCCAGGAACGCACGGCTGATGTCCACGATGGCATCGCCGTTCCATTCCATGCGCAAACGCGGCTCCTCGGTTACCGTGGCAACCACCGTGGCTTCGAGGTTTTCCTCGTGCGCGTAGCCGATGAACTCTTCCACGTCTTCAGCGGCCAAGGCAACGCTCATGCGCTCCTGGCTCTCGGATATGGCAAGCTCGGTGCCGTCGAGGCCGTCATACTTCTTCGGAACCGCGTTCAAGTCGATGAGCAGGCCGTCGCACAGCTCGCCGATGGAAACGGAAACGCCGCCGGCGCCGAAGTCGTTGCAGCGCTTGATAAGGCGGCATGCCTCGCCGCGGCGGAACAGGCGCTGGATCTTGCGCTCGACCGGCGCGTTGCCCTTCTGCACCTCGGCGCCCGACTTCTCTACGCTTTCCACGTTCTGCGTCTTGGAGGAACCGGTGGCGCCGCCGATGCCGTCACGGCCGGTGCGGCCGCCCAGCAGCACGATCTTGTCGCCCGGGGCGGGCTCTTCACGACGCACATGGTTGGCCGGGGTGGCACCCACAACGGCGCCCACCTCCATGCGCTTGGCCACATAACCCGGATGGTACAGCTCGTTCACCTGGCCGGTTGCCAGGCCGATCTGGTTGCCGTAGCTGGAATAGCCGGCAGCGGCGGTGGTTACCAGCTTGCGCTGGGGCAGCTTGCCGGGAAGCGTTTGGGAAACGGGAACCGTGGGGTCGCCCGCGCCGGTAACGCGCATGGCCTGGTACACGTAGCTGCGGCCGGAAAGAGGGTCGCGGATGGCGCCGCCCACGCAGGTTGCCGCGCCGCCGAACGGCTCGATTTCAGTGGGATGGTTGTGCGTCTCGTTCTTGAACAGGAACAGCCAATCCTGCTCTTCGCCATCGACGTCCACCTTGCACTTCACGGTGCAGGCGTTCACTTCCTCGGACTCGTCCAAGCCGGCAAGGCCGCCGTGTGCGCGCAGGTACTTCGCGCCGATGGTGCCCATGTCCATCAGGCACACAGGCTTATGCTCACGACCCAGCTCGCTGCGCATGGCCAGGTACTTGTCGAAGGCGAGCTTCACCGTT
The DNA here is from genome assembly GCA_963612535.1 of Sphaerochaetaceae bacterium. Taxonomy (GTDB): domain Bacteria; phylum Actinomycetota; class Coriobacteriia; order Coriobacteriales; family Eggerthellaceae; genus Anaerotardibacter. The sequence continues at coordinate 2,459 of CAVDWN010000094.1, read as the reverse complement.
TCGTCGTCGATGACAACATCGGTAAGCTCGGTGCCGAAGGTGGTGTGACGGCAGTGGTCGGACCAGTAGGTATCCACCACGCGCACCTCGGTGATGGTGGGGTTGCGGCCGATTTCCTTGAAGTGCGCCTGGAAGAACTCGATGTCGGCCTGGTCCATGGCAAGGCCGCGCTCGGCGCGGAACTGCGCCAGCCCTTCGGGGCTAAGCTCGGTGAAGCCCTCCACCACTTCCACGGGCTGGGGCTCGGGCGCCTTCACTTCAAGCGTTTGGCGTTGGGCAAGGGAAGCCTCGCGCGATTCGACGGGGTTGATGACGTAGCGTTTGATGGCGGCAAGGGCGGAATCGGAGACCTGGCCTTCCAGCACGTACACCTTGGCGTACTGCACGGTGGGGCGCTCGCCCTGGCTGATAAGCTGGATGCACTCGGAGGCAGAATCGGCGCGCTGGTCGAACTGGCCCGGCAGCGCCTCTACCGCGAACACGCTGACGCCCGCCGGGGCAGCAACCGTGCCATCGGCAGAGATGCTCACGCCTTCAACCGGGAACTCACACGAAGCAACGTCAACCTGGGGCTCGCTGAAAACCGTGGGGATGCACTGCTCGAACAGGTCTTCGGCAATGCCCTCGACGTCGTATCTGTTAACGATGCGCAAGGTTGCCTGCTGCGGAAGGCCTTCCGCCACAACCGTGCGCAGCTCATGCAGAAGCTGCTGGGCCTCCACATCGAAACCGGGCTTCTTCTCAACATAAATGCGAGAAACCATGGATCCTACCCTTCTGTGTTCGGTGGGTTTTATGACCGTTCCGGCCGGCGCAGAAGCATGTTCGCGCCGAATAGAACAGTTGTCACCATGATACACGCAAGCGCCCCTTGCCGCCGCGGGGGAACGGGCAAAACCGCACGCTATAATCGCACCCATGGAACAGGCGCTCTTCGACATACTCAAGCAGCTGGAAACCTGCGAGCAGCTGGACGAACGCGAGCTTACCCGAGTGATAAACCGGAACAACAAACGCTTGCTTGAACAGGCGAAACGCAACGGCAACGCAACCCAGCGCCAAGAGCGCGCCAGCACGCGCCCGCTTTCGAAGCGCCGCCTTATGGCCTACTACCTTGACGTGCGGCAGAACCAACCTGAGCGCTGGGCCGCCTGGGGGCTTGGGCCCGAACAGCAGCGCCGCTTAGAGCGCACCCTGCAGATGAAGCCCCGCCGCACCGCTTCGGGCGTGGCAACCATCACCGTGCTCACCAAGCCATGGAAGTGCGGCAGCGAGTGCCTGTACTGCCCCAACGACCTGCGCATGCCGAAGAGCTACCTGGCAGATGAGCCTGCCTGCCAACGGGCCGAGCGCTGCTGCTTCGACCCGTACCTGCAGGTGCAGGCCCGCTTGAAGGCCCTTACCGAAATGGGGCACATAACCGACAAGGTGGAGCTCATCGTTCTGGGCGGCACCTGGAGCGACTACCCCGTGGAATACCAGATATGGTTCGTCCGCGAGCTGTTCCGCGCCCTGAACGACGGCATGCCGGGCCAAGCCAACGTGGCAGGCATCCGTCAGCGCTATCGGCAAGCCGGGATATCCAGCGACCCAGCAGAGCTTGCCGCGCAGGCGGGATCCGCGCAAGGCCAGGTGAACCAGGGGGCATGCTCCTACAACCAGGCCTTCGACCGCTTCTACGGCGCACACCCCGGATGGCGGGAAGCCGCCGGCTGGCAAACCGCCACCTGGGAACAGCTCGAAGCGGAGCATCGCACCAACGAGCAGGCCGCGCACCGCGTGGTGGGCCTGGTGGTGGAAACGCGCCCCGAGCGCATCACGCCCGGCCATCTTCTTACCTTGCGGCACCTGGGCTGCACCAAGGTGCAGATGGGAATACAGAGCCTGGACGAGGGCGTTCGCCTGGCAAACAACCGCCACACCACGAATGTCCAGATACAGCGCGCCTTCGAGCTGCTGCGCCTGTTCGGCTTCAAAACGCACGTGCACGCCATGGTGAACCTGCTGGGTTCTGCCCCCGAAACCGACAAGGAAGATTACCAGCGCCTGGCAACCGACGAGGCCTTCCAACCCGACGAGGTGAAGCTCTACCCCTGCGTGCTGGTTGAGGGAACGGGGCTTTGCAGCCATTACGCCGACGGGTCGTGGAAACCCTACAGCGAAGAGGAGCTGGTGGATGTGCTGGTGGCAGACACCTGCGCCACCCCGCGGTTCTGCCGCATATCGCGCATGATCCGCGATATCTGCGCGCCCGACATCGTGGCGGGAAACAAGAAGGTGAACCTTCGCCAGATGGTGGAATCGCGCATCGACGAGCAAGGCCTTGCCACGCCCGAGATCCGCCACCGGGAAGTGAGCCTGGCAGATGTGAGCGCCGGCGAGCTTGAGCTGCGCATAACCCCCTACGAAACCACGGCAACCAGCGAGCGCTTCCTGGAATGGGTTACCCCCGAAGGGAA
>CAVDWN010000093.1:0-5515 GCA_963612535.1 Sphaerochaetaceae bacterium | reverse complement strand
AAGAAAACCGCCCGAAGGCGGTTTTCTTTTTCACCGTTTATTCCCAGGTGCAAGCCGCTTCGCCAGCCTCCTGGCGCTTGGACTTGAAGATGGTGTCGGGGATGGGCTCGCCGTGGTAGATGCCAACGCCGCCCTTGTCCTCGATCGTCTTGATCTCGTCTTCGGAGTAGCCGTACTTCTCCATGATTTCCTTGGTGTGGTAGCCGATGGGCTTTGCCAGGATAACCGGAGGATCGCCAGCAGACTCGAAGCGCAGCGGGGTCATAGGCAGAGCATGCTTGCCCCACTCGTCGTACTCAACCGTACGCAGGGAGTCGTTGATGTAGGCCTCTTCGTCGCGCAGGATGTCGGGGAAGCGGAAGAGCTTCTGAGCCGGAACCTGATGCTCGCGGAACTGCTCCATCCAGTACTCGAACGGCTGCTTTGCGAATGCCTCTTCCAGCCAACCGATAACTTCCTTGTTCTTGCCGGAAGCCTTGAGGTGGGACAGGTCGCGGGTATCCACGTTGTCGATCTGATCCTCGCGGCCGAAGAGCTCCATCATCATTGCGTAGTACTTGTCGTACTGAGGCATGCAGATGTAGATCCACTTGTCGTCGGAGGTGCGGTAGGTGTTGTTGAAGGGGTTCGGCACGTCGGTGCGGGACTTGGGGTAGTCGGCGCCGAACTGCTGAGCGCAGATGCCGATGTCAGATGCGAAGATCGCAGCTGCGTAGAGGTTGGTTACAACCTTGTCGCCCACGCCGGTGCGGGTGCGGTTGAACAGAGCAGCGCAGATGCCGCCGGCCAGCATGCATGCAGCGTTGTTGTCGCCGAATGCCTGGGGAGCGATGGCAGGAGACTGATCCTTCTCGCGGAAGACGTTTGCAACGCCGCCACGGGCAGCCCAGCAAACTGCGTCGTAACCAGGAGAATCCTTCTCGGGGCCGAACTCGCCGTAACCACGCATCTGAGCCCAGATGAGGTGGGGGAACTCAGCATGGATGGTTTCCCAATCGAGGCCGAGCTTCTTCAGAGCCTTGTCGCGCAGGTTGACGACGAAGACGTCGGCGTCGGCAAGAAGCTTCTTCATGAACTTCATGCCGTCCTCGTCCTTGAGGTTGATGGCAACGAGGTCCTTGTTGGTGTTGTTCAGGTCGAACGTGGGATCCTCGTAGTCGTTCTTCTCGCAACCGAAGCCGGGGCCCTGGGTACGCTGAGCATCGCCGTGCAGGGGCTCGGTCTTGATGACGGTAGCGCCCATCTCGGACAGGCAGCGTACTGCAGCAGGAGCGGCAACCCATTCGCAGAGCTCTACGATCTTGACGCCTGCGAGAGGGCCGAAGCCGTTGAGTTTATCTGTAGTGGACATACAGACTGTTCTCCTTCCAATATGACTAACCATGGAATTCGCCCGCGGAACAGGCAGTAAGCGCGTCCGAGCAAGGCAAATAGCATTACCTAATAAGTATCGGCATAGGCGCGTTTTGTTTGGACGGTCAACAATTCGGGATTGGGTATTTTTGCGCCAAATGAAAGGGTTTTACACAAAAAGTGCTGTTTGTTACCAGCCTTTGCCGGTCATTTGAACGTGTTTTGTCCAGAATCGCCCGTCAGAAGCGCGCGGGTGTCCCAGAATCCTGCCGCTTGCCGCACCTGAAGCCCGCCCGCCTTTGTGGTGTCACACCGAACGGCAGAAATAAGGCGCGGGCGGCGCGGAAACGGCAGCAGCAACCAACCCATGAGCACGGGCGCAGCACATCGCCACCGGGCCAAAGCCCGCCTACGAATCCATCACGTTGGGGAAACGGTAGGCTCCCATGAAATCGATGAGCTCTTCCACCACCTTAGGGTGCGTTTCCCGGCGGCTTACCAGGTACACCTTGTGGAAGTCGGTGGGAAGGTCGTTCACGGTAAGGCACGTTACGTCTTCGAACGCCGCCACCAAGAAGGAATAGCAGAACAGGGCCATCGCCTCGGGGTTAGAGGAAACCAGCGAGCACAGGGTTATCTCGTCGTCGAATTCGCGGCGCAGGTTCAGCGAATCGACCGGCAGCATGCCATCGATGGAAGGGGCTACTGGCGAGCTTTTCGAATAGGTGAGTATCTCGCGGCTGCCCAGCTCAGACAGGCTGACGGACTTCTTTTTGGCAAGCTTGCTGCCTTTCTGCACGCCCAGCACCATCGGCTGCGACCACACCAAGGTGTACATCAGGTCTTTCCCCGCGCCCTGAACGCGGGAGCAGAACGCCACATCCAAGTCGCCGCGCTCAACACGCGCCAACAGCTCGGGCGAATAGGCCTGCTCTATCGTTATCTGGGGCTTCGTGTTCTGGGTGGCGATGAACGCCTGAATGGCCTGCGACCAGATGCGCCCCTGCATGGCGTAGATAGTGCCCACCTTCACCGAGGAATTCAGCTCTCCCTGTATCTCGCGCGCCACGCGCAGGCCTTTGTCGTAGTTCTTCAGCGCAAGGGCCACGTATTCATGAAACGCCGCGCCCATTTCGGTGAGCTCGATATGCGTTCCTTTCTCGCCGCGGCGGAAAAGCTTTATGCCAAGCTCCTTTTCCATGCGCTTCATGGCAACCGAAAGCGTGGGCTGGGCAATATAGAGGTCCTCCGCCGCACGCGTGTAATTCAGCACGTTCGCCAAATGGTCGAAATAGCGCAGATAATCAAGCCTCATTGAAACGTCCCCCTCGGCCGTTTTATTAAGATCCCCTATTTGGATTATAGATTCTTAACAAGAGGCATCTGCGCGCCGGAGGGCCAAGCGTGCTCAGAATAAATAGGTGCCGCGGTTTTCATTGCCGAAACGGCCAACACATAACGGGATGCTGCCGAAAAAGCACTCGCGTTATGCTGCCGGCGTTGCCGAGCGCGCCCGTTACGGGCAACGACGTTATGCCGCTTTGCCGGGAGCGCCGGCGGGCACGGTGGTAGGCGCCTTCGGCTCGTCGCTGCGCAGGGTAACTGCCGCTTCTTTTTCAGCGGATTCCTGGATGGCGTTGATCACCTTCAGGGTGTCCAGCGCGTTTTCGCCCGTGCAGCGCGGAACGGTTTCGCGGCCCTTGCACAGGTCGACGAAGTGCTCGAGCTCGGCCGTCATCGGGTCGTTCTTCTGCACCTCGAAATGCTCGTGCTTGATGGGGTTTAGCCAGCCGTATGCGTCGTCGTCCTGGTAGTACAGGTCCATGTTCGGAAAGCCGAACGAGCCCTTGGTGCCGAAGATGCGCATGCTGTTCTCGCCGGGGCACATGGTGAAGAAGGTGTTCTCCTGCGCCGCAAGGTCGTAGTTCCAGGGACCCGGCGTGCCGTCGGAAACGAAGTAGCTTGCCGTTACGCCGCCCTCGTATTCCACCACTGCCGAAACGGAATCTTCCACCTCGTTGCCGCGGATGGTGTTGCGGGCTGCCGCATACACCTTCGTGGGCTTCATGCCGGTAACGAAGTTCAAGTCGTCGAAGTCGTGGATGGCATTGATCAGCAGCGGGCCCGAGCCCTTCTTCGTGTGCCATTCCACATCGAAGTACTCATGCGGCTTGGCAATGGCGTAGTTGGATTGTATGCCCACGATCTGCCCCAGCTTGCCCGAGTCGATGATCTGGCGAAGAAGCTGGTAACGGCTGGAAGAGCGGCGATGATGCCCCACCAGAAGCGTTGCGCCCGCGTCCTTGCACATCTTGATGATGTGCTGGGCGTCTTCCACGGTGTTCGCGATGGGCTTCTCAAGCAGGATGTTCTTGATGCCCGCTGCCAGCGAAAGCTCAACGGACGGAACATGCAGGTTGTTGGGAAGCGCGATGGCTATCGCGTCCAGGTCTTCCTGCTTAAGAAGCAACGTGTAGTCGTTGTACAGGCGAACGTCCAGCTCCTTGGCAACCGCAACATCGTGATCGCCGAAGCCGGCAACCGCAACCAGATCGATTTCCGGGTTGGCCTTCGCGTCGCGCGCAATCTTGGAGCCTTGGTTCAGTCCGAGTACTGCCATCTTGATCGTATCCATTAGGATCCCCTCCTTGTTTGTCATTCCCCTTTGACATCTCTGATTATGTGAGCCGGAATAGCGGGAATCCAATAGCGTTAAAGGGTGCATCTTCGAGGGGTATTGCAAAACGCAATAGCGTCAATCTAGGCGCATTGGAGGCTCTTCTCTTATTTATCTACGCAATAAGAAACGGCTAGCCAAAATAAGGCTAGCCGCCGGACAAGCGTGTTTTCGATATGCCGGAATGCAGTGAGCCGCCCCATCAGCACGTTTTCATACGTCGAAATTTACCGGGGCACCCGTGCCCCCTACAGCGCGCGGCTTTCGGCGAACACGTCGGGGAATTCGCGCTGCTTCATGAACTCGATGAACTCGCCCACTATCTTCGAATGGCGCTCTTTGCGGCTCATAAGGTAGATCTTATGGAAGTCGGCCGGCGCATCCACTATGGGGATGCATACCACATCTTCGTAGGCGTTCACCAAGATGGAGTACACCATAAGGGCAACGTTGTCGGTGTGGGATGAAACGAACGAAGCCAGCGAAAGCTCGTCGTCGAACATCCGCAGCAAATCGAATTCCTCTTCGCGGCCGGCGAGCACCGCCGCAAGGCTGTTCGCAACCGACGACTTGTCGCTATAGGTAAGCAGGCGCTCGCTTTTAAGGTCGCTCAAGGTAAGCTCGGCGCGCAACGCAAGCGGGCTCTTGCGGTTCACGCAGGCCACCAGGCACTGCGACCACACCGGCACAAGTTCCAGCCCCTTGGCTTCTTCGGTCATGGCGGCAAAGGCCACATCGATGGCGCCGTTCTTCAAGTGCTTGGCCAAGTCGGCGGAATACGCCTGCTCCATATGGAACTGCGGGAAACTGCCCCATTTGCCCACAAACTCATCGATGGCGGCAGACCAGAAACTTCCCTTCATGGAATACACCGTGCCCAGACGCAACGTGTTGGCGTCCTGCTCCTGGATGCCCGTGGCGCGGCGAAGGCCCTCGTCGTATCGCTCAAGCGCCTGCTTCACGTGTCGGTGGAACACCACGCCCTGCTCGGTTAGCTCGACACCCGAGGCAACGCCTTCGGCGCGGCGGAACAGCGTAAGGCCGATTTCCTGCTCCATGCGCTTGATAGCCGCCGAAAGGGTTGGCTGCGCAATATAGAGGTCCTGGGCAGCCTTGGTGTAGCTGAGCATTTCTGCCAAGCGATCGAAATAACGCAAATGATCAAGTTTCATTGGCCATCTTCCCGCCTTGCGGCTGATAGTCACGGCGCCCGCACTAAAACGTGCGAAGCGATTCCCTCCCTTATGCCCACAAGCGAACAGCCGCCGCCGAGCTCCCTAACCCATAGCAGGCGGCTATCGATCATCATCGCAAATGAACCGTTTCACTATAGCAAAACGGGACCCCGTAGGGTCCCGTTCATTGCAGGCTGTATGCAGATCCGATGGGTGGACCGGTATTGCAGGCCTAAGTCCGATCGATGACTAGTCGTCGAGCAGACCCTTGGTGATGTCCTCGAGCGTGCGGCCGCGAGTCTCAACACCG
>CAVDWN010000092.1:0-5531 GCA_963612535.1 Sphaerochaetaceae bacterium | reverse complement strand
CACTCGCCAGAATGGCGCTCGCTGTTACATCCAATTGCAGGGCGTAATTTGAAATCACCATGAATCTCATATGGGTTTGACGTACGGAGTACGCCCGGAAATCCTGCTCAGCAAAGCTGCGCAGGATGCGTCTGCCGGACGCATAGCTTGGAACCGAGCATGCAGCTGGTGCGTTCGGTCACCTTATCTGCGCTCGTTAGGGGCTCGCTTGTTGTTTCGTCCAACGATGTGGTTGGGCGGGAATGGCTGCCTTGGAAGCCTCAAGCGCACTCAACGTACTGCTCTTTATGGTGATGGCAGGCGCAGTGATCGTGTTCGTGCGCTGTGGTTTCGTGGCTGTGGTGCGAAGACGACGGCTGCATCGCTTTCCGCAGGGCCACCATGTCGATGGCATGTCCGATGAACACGCATTCGGGTTTCGCGTTCTTGCTTTCCCCTTCGTCTAGCCCAACGATTGAGTAGCGGCCTGCTGCTATGTCGAAGCGCACCCAGGCCGGCCCTGCCTGCAACAGGCCCTTGGCCCGAACGATCTGGCCGAATGCGCCCTTCAGTGCCGCCTCCAACACCCGCATCAGCGCCACGGGGCTTTCGACCCTGCATCCCTTGATGGGGAAACTCTCCATCCCCAATGCGGACTCGTTTACTTCTTCGAGCTTCTTGCCCTCGTAATCCGTGGCAAGAAGTGCTTCCCACCATTCATCTTCCATGTTCGTGTAATGGACGGGCAGAAGCTCTGCTGCCGGGTTCAGTGCGGATATCTTGCTTGCCACCGCATCGTGCAATTCGGCATCGACGTGCTCCGGCTGCGAGATAACGATCGTCCCGGCTGTCTTTATCTGGTCTTGGTAGACCTCCCCATACTGCTCCCAGTCTTGCAGGAAGCTTCTGGCGTTCAAAACGGTTATGGGGCGCAGGAGCTGGATCCTTTCGTACTGTATCCTTTGCAGGTTGCGCAGAACATTGCTCAGTGCGCCTACGCCAGAAGGCTCTACGATAAGGAATTCGGGGGAAAGGGTGCTTTCAATGGTCGCAACCGAAGCGTTCAGGTCGGCGCTTTTCGTGCAGCAGACGCAGCCTTCCGTCAGGTTCCATACCTCTGCGGCGTCCTGCTGCCCCAGCACCTGCTGGTCAACATCCGTGCTGCCATACTCGTTTTCCAGGATGACGAACTGCCGCTTGACGCGCCTCATCATCTCCTGGATGAACGTGGTCTTGCCTGCGCCTAAGAAGCCGGATACGACTAATATCTTCATTGAGCCATCTGCACGGCTTTTCCCGTGCTTCCTCCATCCTGGAACCTGCGTCTTCGAGAAAGAGCGCAGCCCCTCTTTTGGGGAAGGGCTGCACTCCGGTAGGGATCAATCGATAACAACGATGGGCTTGATCAGGTCTGCCGGCTTGTCGCGCATGAGCTCCAGTGCCTCTGCGGTGTGCTCCCAGCCGTGGAACACGTGCGTGCATTCAAGCTTGACGTTCAGCTTGCCAGAGGTAACCAGGGATCCGAGTTTTTCCATGCGCAGACGGCCGCCGGGCATCAGACCGGACATGATCTGCTTGTGGGCCATGCCGCAGCCCCATTCCACGCGGGGAATGGTAACCATGTCGCCGCTGCCGAGGTAGTTCACGCTGCCGATCCTTCCGCCGGGCTTCAGCGCCTTGATTGCGGCCTCGAAGGTGTGCACGTTTCCGCCTGCGATGCATATGCGGTCAACGCCCTTGCCGTTGGTCATGGCCAGCACCTGGTCTTCGATGGGGCCTTCCTTGTAGGAAACGAAATCGGTTGCACCGTAGGCCTTCGCTACTTCGATGCTGATCGGGCGGGTGCCGACGCAGATGATGCGGGAAGCGCCGCGCAGTGCAGCGCCGGCAACGGACATCAGGCCCACGGCGCCGATGCCGATAACGAGCACCGTGTCGCCGAACTGAACATCGGCCAGCTCAACTGCATGGAAGCCGGTGGGAACCATGTCGGACATGATGCAGGCTTCCTCGACGCTCATGCCCTCGGGGAGCAAGGCAAGGTTGCCGTCAGCATCGTTGACGTGGAAGTACTCGGAGAAAACGCCATCTTTAAAGTTGGAGAACTTCCAGCCGGCCAGCATGCCGCCGGAATGCATGGAGTAACCAGCTTGGGCTTCCAACGAGTTCCAGTCGGGGGTGATGGCGGGGACAAGTACGCGGTCTCCGGGCTTGAAATCCTTCACCTCGGAGCCTACTTCCACGATCTCGCCGCATCCCTCGTGGCCGAGGATCATGTTGTGGCGGTCGCCGATGGCGCCTTCATAGACGGTGTGCACGTCCGAAGTGCAGATGGCGATGGCCAGGGGGCGTACGATCGCGTCCAAGGGCCCGCACTCGGGAACCTCCTTCTCGATCCAGCCAACCTTGCCGATGCCGAGCATGGCGAAGCCTTTCATCGTCTTACCCATTTGCTAAGCTCCTTTCACTGCCGTTCGATCGGTTTTCATCAGGTGTGTGAAGCTTAGTAGGGATCCGACCCCTTTGAAATATTCGATTCGCTTTTATTTTGTAAGGTCAGTTGCAGCGTCCCGTTTTAGGGGCATAGCGGCAGGCGCACAGAATATCTCTTCCAGGATCGAAACGGCCTCCGTTGTCTGGTCCGGGTCGAGCCCGGCGTAGTTGATTACTAGCGTCCGGGAATTCCGGATGGAATACGCCTTGGCGTAGTCGGAGAGCAGTGCGAGCTTGATGCCCTTTTCCTCTGCTGCGGCGTGTATCTGCGCATCATCGAGCGCCGTGTTCATGCGCAGCAGGAAATGCGTCCCCGCCTCCGCTTCGCGAATCTGGCCGACCTTGCTCAAAGGAGATGCGGCAATGGCGGAAATCAGCAGGTCGCGTTTGTTGCGGTAGTGCTGCTTCAGGCGATTGATGTGGCGTTCGAAGTATCCCTGCGATATGAATCGGGCAAGGGTGAGCTGCTCGAACGAGGAAACGGTGCAGGAGTAGAAGCTCAGGCGTTCCCGATAGCGCAGTATCAGCTCCGGCGGCAGCACTGCATAGCTGATGCGCAGTGAGGGGACAAGGCTCTTCGAGAAGGTGTTGAGGTAGATCACCCTTCCGGCCTTGTCCAGCTTGTAAAGGGGTGGGATGGCCTTGCCGCTGTAGCGCAGCTCGGAGTCGTAATCGTCTTCGATGAGGTAGTTGATGGGGCTGCTGTGCGCCCATTCCAGCATTTCCATCCTGCGCGATATCGGCATGACGAAGCCGGTGGGGAAGTGGTTTGCCGGGGACACATGGGCAAGGTTCGCCCTGCTGTGTTTCAGCAGGTCGCTGCGCATGCCGCTTTCATCTACTGGGATGTGGTCCCAGATGCAGCCTTGGCTGCCGGAAATGTCGGCGAACTTCTTGTAGCCGGGGTCTTCGATGGCGATGACGTTGCCGCTGCCAAACAGGGCAAGTATGCGGCTGTAGAGGTATTCCGTGCCGGCGCCGATGATGATCTGGTCGGGATTCACGTTCATGCCGCGATAAGAATGCAGGTGGTCGGCAATGGCCTTTCGCAGCGAGTGCAGCCCGTTGTACGGCCCCGTTACCAGCAGCTCTGGGTTGCGTGAGGAAACGACTTCCCGCATGAGTTTCGACCAGACCGAGAAGGGGAACAGCGACATGGCCGACATGTTCGACTTGAAGTCGATGCGGTAATGCGGTTCCTCTTTTTCGGGCGGGATGAACGGATACTCCTCGCTCTCTGCACCGTAAAGGCATGCGAGGTTTTCCTTGTCGGGCTCTGGCAGGTCGTTGACGAAGAAGCCACGACCGGGCTCGCTGTGGATGTACCCCTCAAGGCAGAGCTGCGCATAGCTGTTCTCGATAGTGGTCACGCTGATATTCATGTTCAGGGAAAGAGCCCTCTTGGATGGCAGCTTTTCCCCGGCAGCCAGGTTGCCGGAAAGGATCTCGTCCCGGATTGCCCGATACAGTGCCTCGTAGAGCGGCACATTGCCTTGTTTCCGTAGGTCGAATGAAAGCATGGTTGGCTGCGGCTCCTCTTGGTTGCTTGAACTGACCTTGCCGATGTTGTCTTTATTTAAGGTCAGTTATTCCTATTCAGTCAATAAGCCGGCCTTATGCCAATCAGGCGAAAGGCTTGTCTTGCTAGGCGGGCAGTCGCATCGTCCGTGATCGGTGGGTTGAGTCTTCTCGGTATTGCGAAAGGCTAAGTGACTTGCTCTTATCTGGGCTGCGAGCCAGGCATTGGGGGCAATTTATGGAGGCTCGGGGCGCTACAGCATGGTGGAGTAAACTACGCAACGTCGCATTTCCGCGGCCCGCCTCAATTCGAAAGCGCCAATAGCATGAATGAAGAATTCGTCCGTCGAATCGATGCCCGTCTTATCTTGTCCGTTGTAGCCTGCGGCATCATGTCGTTTTCCGGCGTGGTGGTTGAAACGGCAATGAACATCACGTTCCCCTCGCTCATGGGCGAATTCGATATCGATACCGCCACGGTGCAATGGGTAACCACCGGGTATCTGCTCGTGCTTACCGCTATCATGCCGCTTTCATCGTTTCTGAAGCGCCGCTTCCGGAACAAAGCGCTTTTCGCTGCTGCCATCTGCTGTTTTACGGTTGGCACGGTTGCCTGCGCAGTTGCCCCGGTGTTTTCCTTGCTCATTGCGGGGCGCCTGGTGCAGGGCATTGGCACGGGGTTGGCGCTTCCCCTTATGTTCAACATCGTTATCGAGCAGGCCCCGTTTAACAAGATGGGCCTGATGATGGGCATTGCCACCCTTATTACCGCAACGGCTCCGGCGGTTGGCCCCTCGGTCGGCGGGCTTATCGTCACGTTGTGGGGCTGGCGCCAGATCTTCCTGGTGCTTCTGCCGTTTCTAGCCCTCTCGGCTGTGGCGGGGTTTGCCTCGCTGCGCCAGGTGAGTGAAACCGAGCATGTCTCCTTCAGCATTCCGCAGTTCATCATGCTTTCCGGCGCGTTCGTATGCCTTGTTTTCGCCAGCAGCTCCGCGAGCAGCGCAGGATGGCTTAGCGCGCAGGTTCTGGGGTTGCTGCTGGCCGGCATCGTCCTTGCTGTTGCGTTCGTATTTCTGTCGCAGCGAAGTGCCAATCCCCTTATCCATGTGGACATCTTTCGCAGCAGATCGTTTTCGGCAAGCGTGCTGTACGTCGTGTTGCTGCAGGCTATCGTGCTGGGTTTGGGCTACCTGCTGCCGTACTATGGCCAGGTGGTGAACGGGCAGGATGAGTTCGGCGCCGGCTGCCTGTTGCTGCCCGGCTGCATCATCGGCGCCATCCTTGCCCCGCTCGGTGGGCGCATCCTGGATGTGTTCGGCGCGAGGCGTCCGCTTACGTTCGGCTCTCTGTGCCAGCTTGCGGCAATCGTGTTGTACGCAATGGTTTGCATTGGTGCGGAGCCATGGTTATTCACCCTGGTCTATGTGCTTATCCCCATCTCTCAAGGTTTCTCGGCGGCCAACTCAATCACCAACGGTCTAAGCTACCTTCCAACCGACCGCAAAACCGACGGTAACGCAACCTTCAACACGCTGCAGCAG
>CAVDWN010000091.1:0-5603 GCA_963612535.1 Sphaerochaetaceae bacterium | reverse complement strand
TGGCGGCGCAGGCCGCGTGGGCGGAAGGCGCGTTCGACCCCGATAGCCTTTCCGCCGGCGACCCGTGCGCGTTGCTGCCGGTGTACACGCGCCTATCGGACGCGGAAGAGCATGAGCGTATCAAGTTCGCCAAGCAGGACGGTCAGGCTGCTGCCGTCGAGGCGAAGGACCTGCAGTCGGGCGTGCAGGGCGGTGCCGCTATCCGCTACCAACCGCTTGAGGCGGCATGGGTGCCGGCTGTTGCCGCCCTGGAATCGCAGGCCATGGGCACCGATGCTTGGAACGAGGCCCAGGTGCTCGACGAGCTTCCGCGGGCCGATCGTACCTGGTGGGCGGCGTACGAGGTTGCCGACACGCGCAAGCGCACCGTGAACGCGGGCCAGGCCAAGCTGGTGGGATACGCCGGCGGCTGGATAAACGACGGCCAGGTGCAGCTGCTGAAGGTGGCATGCGACCCGGCATATCGCCGCCGCGGAATCGCTCAAGAGCTGCTGGCCCGCGTTGCCCTTGATGCGCGCGATTTGGGTGCCAACCAGATGACGCTGGAAGTCCGCGCATCCAACACGGGCGCCCACGCGTTCTACCAGCGGCTGGGGCTGCAGAGCATCGGCAAGCGCCCGCGCTACTATTCCGACAAGGAAGACGCCCTTATCTTCGAGGGGCCGCTTCCCCTGGCAGAACACGATGTTGCGGGTATGGAACTGCGTTTGAACGATGCGGCGAAAAGCGCTCGCGGTGCGGAAGAGAACATCAAGATCCAGGGCAAGCTGATCTTGGCCATCGAGTCTTCCTGCGACGAGACGGCCTGCGCCATCGTCGACGAGGCGGGAACCATAATCTCCGACGTGGTGGCCTCGCAGATCGATTTCCATTCGCGCTTCGGCGGTGTGGTGCCCGAGATTGCCAGCCGCAAGCACATCGAGGCCATCGGCGGCGTTGCCATCGAGTGCCTGGCCCAAGCCCGCGAGCGCACGGGCAACCCCGGCCTTTCTTGGAGCGATTTGGGCGCTGTGGCGGTAACCTATGCGCCCGGCTTGGTGGGTGCGCTGGTTGTTGGTTTGGCCTTTGCCAAGGGGCTTGCATGGGCGTGCGATGTGCCGCTCATCGGCGTGAACCACTTGGAAGGGCATCTGTACGCGAACAAGATCGCCTGCCCCAGTATCAAGCCGCCCATGGTGGTTTCCCTGGTTTCGGGCGGGCACACCATGCTCGTGCACGTGAAGGACTGGGGCAGCTACGAAACCATGGGATCTACCCTCGACGATGCGGTGGGGGAAGCGTTCGACAAGGTGGCGAAGGCCATGGGGCTGGGCTACCCAGGCGGCCCGCTTATCTCGGCGTTGGCGGAAAAGGGCAACCCAAAGGCGGTGCGCTTCCCGCGCGCCCTTATGCACTCGGGCGATTTGCAGTTCTCGCTTTCCGGCCTTAAGACCTCTGTTATGACGTACCTGCAGAAGGAACAGCAGGCCGGCCGCGAGATCGATCAGGCCGATGTGGCGGCAAGCTTCCAGGCGGCCGTTGTCGATGTGCAGGTTGCCAAGGCGCGCACGGCGTTGCGGCAAACCGGTGCCAAGGAGTTCTGCCTGGGCGGCGGCGTTGCGGCCAACCCCGCGTTGCGCCATGCCTACGAGGAAATGTGCGCCCAGCTGGGCGTTCGCCTTACCATGCCGCCGCTTTCGGCCTGCACCGACAACGCGGCCATGATCGCCCTGGTGGCGCTGGACCGCTACAAGCAGAAGAAGTTCTTCCCGCTTACCTGCGACGTGAAAGCCCACGCCCCGCTCGACGAGGCATATTAGCGCCTGCCCGCTGGCTTTCGCCCTTGAGGGGGATGGCGAACACTCCGCCCGTTCCGACGGTTTCCCGGCTGCGGGCCAGATAACAGGAAAGCCCGCCTGCGCTTGGCTGCGACCTGGGACCTTGCCTTTCAGGAGCAGGTCCTTCGGCCGCCCTTCGCGTAGGCGGGCTTTCGGCTAAGACGTTCTGGCGGATCGGCCTACTCGATAACGTAAGCCGCCACGATCTCGCCCACATAGGCGGTATGGAAATCGCGGAAGCCATCTTCCTCGGGGTACCACTTCTCCACGTTTTCCTGGTCCAAAAGCTTCAGATCCTGGTCCTGCACGTAGCGCACGCGGCACTCCAGCGTAAGCGGCAGCTCGCGGAAGCCGGGCGCGCCCACAACCTCGGGCTCTTCGACGGTAAGGCCCAGCTCGGCCACCTTGTCCATATCGCGCCCGCTCTTCGAGCCGCACACGGCGGTGATCTTCTTGTCGTATTCGCCTACCGGGATGTTCACGGTGAACTCGCCGGTGGCATCGATGAATTCCTTGGTGAAGCGGTGCTGGCGGACGAAGGTGGTGAACAGGGGCTTGCCCCATTCGATGCCCAGCGTGCCCCAGCTGATGGTCATGGTGTTCACGCGGTCGCCGTTCTTGGCGGTAAGCAGCACGCCCTTGTTCACGGCCTGCATGATCTCGGTTGCGTGCTCAAGCACGTCGATGGAACGTTTCATGGTTGCTTCCTTTCTGGTTGCGCCGGCCAGCGTCTTCGCCCCGAGCCCTCGCATAGGTTGAACGGTGCGGGCCCGGTTGCCGAGGCAGCCTGCGCTTTACTTGCTATTTGTAGGCAATATGCACGGCGGCCACGCCGAAGGTGACGTTGGTGTACTCCACGCGCTTGAAGCCGGCGTTCTTCAGCATGCGCGTGAAGCCCTCCTGGTTGGGGAAGGCCTTGATGGATTTGGCCAGGTACACGAAGCCCGAGGCGTCGCCGGTAACGATCTTGCCCCAAGCGGGAATGCCCCAGCGCAGGTAGACGTTGTAGCCGAAGCGCATCAGCGGGTTGGGCGGGGTAGAGAACTCCAGCACGCACAGGGCGCCGCCGGGGCGCAGCACGCGGTACATTTCCGATAGGGCGCGCTCGCGCTCGGGCATGTTGCGGATGCCGTACGACATGGTAATCACGTCGAACTGCTCGTCTTCGTAGGGGATATCCTGCCCGTCCACCACGGCAAGCTCCACGGGCACGCCCTTCGCCTCGCCGGCATCCAGGCGCGCCTGCGCCACTTCCAGCATGGCGGGCGTGTAGTCGGAAAGGATGATGCTGGCGGGCTGCTTGCGCTCGCAGGCGGTGAACGTCACATCGCCCGTGCCGCCGGCAACGTCGAGCATGCGCGTTTGCGGCGTGATGGGCGATTTGTCGATGAGCGTGCGCAGCCAGCTTTTGTACTGCCCGAAGCTGGAAAGGGCATTGAAGCGCTGGTACTTCCAGGCGATGTCGGTGAAGATCTTCTTCACGCGTGCAGAGGAAAGCTCCGCGGGCGCCTCTTGGCCGGTGGCCGTGTCTATGGAATGGTCCGCAACGCCGTTTTCGCGCGGTTCTTGGGCAGTCGTCATAACGATGGTGATCCTTGCCGGACGGGGTGTTTGCTGTTCGGGTTCCGATTATAGGCAAACCCTGCCGCCCGCGCTGCTCTGCGCACGTTCGGGGTCTGTGAAAAACGCCAAGAACAGATAGCTGCAATGCTATCATTGCAAGGAATTACCCTAGGCAGGAGGATGAGCATGCTACTTATCGCCGAATACGTGGTTCCCGTTTCGTCTGAACCCATCGAGCATGGTGCCATCTTGGTGAAGGACGGCGCCATCACCGACATCGGCGATGTCGAGATGATGCGCCTTCGCTACCCGGAAGAGGAAGTGAAGGATTTCGGCATGGCGGCGCTCACGCCGGGCTTCATCGACCTGCATGCGCGCATGGAAGATGCGGTGTTCCGCGGCCTGGTGCACGACCTGCCTTTCGTCCAGTGGCGCAAGGAAATAGCCGCGCTGCGCAAGCGCATCAGCTACGCAGAAGCGTTCGATTCGGCCTTCCTGGGCGGCCTGGAGTCGCTTTCTTCCGGCGTTACCACGGTGGCCGACATCACCACCACGGGCGCCTGCGTAACCGCGGCCAACAAGCTGGGTCTGCGCGGCGTGTTCTACCGCGAGGCCAGCGCCATCGACAAGCGCCTGGTGCGCTACGCCATCAAGAAGGCCGACAACGACCTTGAGAAGTGGTCGAAGGAAGTGAACTCCGAGCGCATCACGCTGGGCGTTGCCCCTTCGCCGGTGTACGAGTGCCACCCCGAGATGTACCGGGAAATCGCGCATTACGCCACCGAGAACGGCGACCTGCCCATCGCCATGGACCTGGCCGGCAGCAAGGAAGAGTACCGCTTCGTGAAGTACGGTGCCCCCGCCGGCTTGGACGAAGACCTTGGCCAGCAGGGCTTCATGGAGGTTCCGCCATGGCTGCCCACTTCGGCAACTCCGGTGAACTACGTGCTGAACTGGGGCTTGTTCGATGCGAAGAACGTCATGATCGTCTACGCCGTGGGCGTCAACGAAGAAGACGCGCGCCATCTGAAGGAATACGACGTGGCCGTTGCCGCATGTCCCAGCCTGAATGCCCAGCTGGGCATGGGCGTGGCGCCGGTATGCGAGTACCTGCGCTCCGGCATGCGCGTGGGCTTGGGCACGGGCGCCCCCGCTTCCATCGACTCGCTGGACATCTTCACGGAGATGCGCACCGAGCTGCTGCTGCAGCGCTCCAAGGCGGGCGAGTTCCTGGATTCCCATACGCTTATGGAAATGGGCACCCTGCGCGCCGCACAGGCCTTGGGCATCGACGACAAGGTGGGCTCGCTCGAAGTGGGCAAGCGCGCCGACATCGTGGCTATCGATCTTTCGGGCTCGCACCAAACCCCCACGGCCGACCCGGTTTCCGCCTTGGTGGGCTCGGTGGCCAACGCCGATGTTGCCATGACCATGGTAGACGGCAACATCCTCTACGAGCGCGGCCGCCTGCATGTGGCCGGCGGCGTTGCCAAGAACATCGCCAACGTGCTGAAGATCCGCGGCCGTTTGCGCTCCTAGTTTTGCAATCGAAAAGGCTATTCGCCCTCTGGTCGAAAAGAGGGTATCGGCCCGCGTGCCTTGCGCTAAGGTGACGGCACGCAATAGGGAAAGAGAAACTTAAATGGCTAAAAAGCAGAAGGTGAGCGCCAAGCAGCTCAAGGAACGCGAGCAGCGTGCCCTGGAGCGCCAGCGCTTGGCGAAGGAAAAGGAAGAGCGCCAGTCGCTTATCAAGCGTATCTTCGTTGTGGCGGTTTGCGTGATCCTGATCCTTGCGCTTTCCCTGCCCACCATGGGCCTGATGTTCCTGGGCGGCAACTAGTAAACCAATGCGTTTCGGGAAGGCGCGCGCATCGCTGGCCGCGCCAATCGCCCGAGGTAAGAGATAAGGAAGTGCCACTTGTTCGGTATCGGCGGCTTCGAGCTGTTCATAATCTTGCTGTTCGGCTTCTTGCTGTTCGGCCCCGACAAACTGCCTGAAATGGCCAAGACCTTGGGCTCTGCCCTGCGCAAGTTCAAGCAGGCGCAGGAGGAAATGGAATCCGTCATCAAGGACGAGGTGCTCGATCCCGATGCGGGCAAGAAGAAGTCTTCTGCTGCTAAGCCCGCCCCCAACGCTTCCACTGAAAGCTTCGCCGAGCGCAAGGCCCGCTACGACCGCGAGCGCGCAGAGCGCCTGAAGAAGAGCCAGATCGACGCCAACCG
>CAVDWN010000090.1:0-5644 GCA_963612535.1 Sphaerochaetaceae bacterium | reverse complement strand
ATCGCCATCCAAGCGGGCGGCGAATCGAAGCGCATGGGGCAGTCGAAGGCCCGAACCGAATTCTTGGGCAGGCCGCTTATCGAGCACATGCTCGATGTGGTGGCCGGATTCGCCGATGAGCTCATCGTTACCACCAACGAGGCCGAGCAGCTTGCCTACCTGGAGCGCCTGCACCCCGGAATACGCCTTGTTGCCGACATCGCAAACGAACGCGGCGCCCTGCCGGGCCTGCTCACTGCCATACACCACAGCTCCAACGACATCGTTGGCGTGGTGGCCTGCGACATGATTGCGTTTCCCACCCAAATGCTGGCACGCGAAGCGCTTACGCTGCAGGCAACCTGCGCCGATGCCGTTATCCCCCGCACGCAAGGGTACTGGGAGCCCTTTGCCGGCGTGTACCGGAAAAGCTCCTGCGAGCCAGTGCTGCAGGAAATCGTGAAAACCGGGTCGAAGCGCATGCGCGACCTTATCGATCGCGTTGATTGCCAGCCGTTCAGCGCGAAAAGCTGGCAGCGCCGCGGGATGATAGACCCCTTCGCGAACGTGAACACCCCCCATGAATTGGCACAGGCGGAAGTCCTGTACCGTGTGTACCGCTAGGGCAAGCAATGGCTACCATCGACCAGGCTATCGGCGCAACGCAAGCCCTTGCGCCGGACGCCATACACATTCGCCCGCAATGGTGCACTCGGGTACGGAACAACCGCTCAAACTGCTCGAAGTGCATGGATGCCTGCCCGCATGGCGCGGTTCTGGCGTTCGAGAACAAGATCGCCATCAACCGCGACACCTGCACAGGCTGCGGGGCCTGCGCTGCAGCCTGCCCCACCGGGGCGCTTGCCTGCACCAATCCTTCGCGAGGCCAGCTGGCAGAGCAGATAGAACGGATTGCAGCAGGAAACCGGCAGCTGGCCTTCTGCTGCGAAAAGTCCGGCTTGCGGCAACACGACGATTCCCGGTTTGTGGAAGTTGCCTGCCTGGCCCAGCTGGACGAGGCGCTGGTTGCCCATGCCGCAACCTGCGGCATCGAGGCCATTGCCCTGGTTAGCGGCGAATGCGCCGGCTGCCCAAGCAGCGCAGAACAGCAGATAGAATCATTGATCACCCGCTGCAGTGAACTGCTCGGCTTCTGGGGGTTGCAGGCAAAGCTCGCGCACAAGACCCAGCCGAACATCCAGCACGCGCCCACCAACCCCGGCCAAAGAAGAGAGGCGTTTCAGGATCTGGCGGGCGATGCGAAGCTGATCGCCCTGAAGGCAATGGAGCAATCCCTTGCGGGAGACGGAGGGCATAAGACCGAAACCTTGGCCAGCATGCTGGCAAGCAACGAAGGGGGCCTGCCCAGGCAGGTTCCCCCGCGGACAACCATGCTGCTCAACGACCTGTTCTCGCTTGATTGCCGGCCCACAAAGCCGTGGGGCACGCGCCTGTTCGCGCAAGTGCGCATAGACGGCAAATCTTGCAGAAGATGCGGGAAGTGCGCGTTCTTCTGCCCAACCGGCGCGCTCCAATTCCATGGGCAACCCGCCAAGCCGGCCGTGATGGGCGTTGCGCCGAAAGCCGAAGAATCGTTCCATACCTTCCGCGCCTGCGACTGCGTGAACTGCGGGCTCTGCGCAGATTCCTGCCCTGCACAAGCCTTGGCATTGGAAAACGTGAGCGCGCAAAACCTGTTCGAGCTAGAGCCCCAAAGCCCTTACCTGGGCTATTAGCTCGGGTGTGGCCTTCTTTTCCAGGTTGGGAACCGTAGAGCGGGAGATTATGCCGTTTTCGATAAGCTCTTCCAACGAATCGCGCAGCACGCGGTTGGCGCATTCGCTGGTTTCCCGCTCGATGCGGCGGTACAAGGCGATGAGAGCCTCTGCTTCAGGGGTCAGATGGGAGCCGCGGGCACCTTGCCGGACGAACAGGCTAAGGCCAAGGCCTTCCTCGGTGTTCTTGATGATGCGCCATGCCTTGCTGTAGGCCATGCCCATATCTGCCGCAGCCTTGTTGAGGGAACCGAATTCCTGAACGCGTTCGCACAGCTTCACCACGCCCAAACCGAGCCCGGGAGTATGGCCGGGGCTGGCCTTGGACTTGATGAAAACCTTCACATCGGCAGATAGCTCGTCACTGCGCATGCCACTCACCTCATATTCCTGCTTATTAAGCCTTTTTTACCCTAAATCAAGACTGGAAATACGCAGAAACAGACTTATTCTCGCTGAAGGATAGTTTTTATTAGGAGAAAGGATCCACATGTCCGTTACCGCAAAAATGAAGAGGCTTGCGGCTGCGTTCGCAGCAGTCGCTTGCTGCGCCTGCCTGGCAGTTGCCCTTACCGGCTGCCAGCAGCAGGAAAAGAAAGAGGATGTTCAGCTGCAGGTGTTCGCCGCCAACTCCCTTTCCAAGGCAATGGAAGAAGTTCAGCAGGCTTACATCGAAGACGGCCACAGCAACGTCTCCTTCGCCGACACCCAGTACAAGGCTTCCGGCGAGCTTAACGAGATGCTCGGCGCCGGCTCCTACGCCGACCTGCTGATCTCTGCTTCCAAGGGCTCCATGGACACCGCTGTCAAGGAAGGCTATGTAGACGAGAGCACCCGCACCGACATGTTCAAGAACGACCTGGTTATGGTTGCCAAGGAAGGTTCCGGCCTTTCCAACGTCACGCTTGACGACATCAAGAGCGGCAAGTACTCCATCTGCGTAGGCGACGACTCCGTGCCCGCAGGCAACTATGCTGCACAGGCTCTTTCCACCATCGGTGTGTACACCCCTGCAGCAGACGAGGCTGGCAAGACCGGCAAGGAGATCTCCGGCAAGGGCGGCACCTACTCCACCGACCTGAAGGTTGTTACCGACACCTCCGTTGGCAACGTTTGCAAGCATGCCCAGTCTGGCGACGTTGACATCGCGTTCGTGTACACCTCCGACGTATACCGCTTCGGTGGCGTAGAGATCGTTGGCACCGTTCCTGGCGATACCCACAAGAACATCGTGTACCCTGGCGCAATCACCAAGGACTGCAAGAACGTTGACGCAACCAAGGAATTCCTTGATTGGTGCCTGAACAACGACAAGGCAAAGGAGATTTGGCAGAAGTGGGGCTTCGAGCTCGCATAGCGCCAAACGCCTAAGCCAATGCGCAATCTACAGGGGATGGGGGCCAGCCGGCGCCCGTCCCCTCATTTTCCGATACGGCACCTTTGCGGAGGTTAGTACATGTTAGTGAAACGAATAGCGGCAAGCCTTGCCTTAACGCTTGCCTTGGGGCTTGGGCTTGTTCCCGGCCTGGCTTTTGCCGATGATGCGCTGGGGGATGCCGACACCCCGAATGCGCCGAAAGCCGCCAGCACCCAAAGCACCTCTACCGCTTCCAGCGATTCCGGCAGCGAAGAGGGCAGCAAGGTTACCGTATCGGAAGATGCAACCAGCGCGAAGATCGAGGGAGAGAGCTTCGCTGTCACCGATTTCTCTCGTGCGCAAAAAGGCTCGAACCGTGCCATCGACGGCACCTACTACGGCTACTCGTACCTGGTTACCAAAGATGGCGGCACCGGCAGCTTCATGCAGCTTATCGCCTGCGACAAGTACGCTGTTGCTTACATCCCCACCGAGTTGTGCCAGAAGCTGGGGCTTGACCTTGATTCCGCCAGCGACCAGGCGAAGATCAAAACGTACCTGTGCACGCTAGACGATGAATCGGCAGCAGGCTCCACTCCCCTTTCGCGCATAAGCACCTGGTACTTCACCAGCGAAACCGCTTACGCCATCGACGCTGTGAGCTTCCGCTTCGACCAAGACGTGAACGGAGCGGTGTACGCAAGCGTGATCGGCACCGACGGCAGCGACCTTACCGACAGCGAGAACCCCAATTACTTCAAACCCACCTTCGCCGACTTCGCCAAGCTGGCCCCTGCCAGCGAGGTAACCGTGAACGAGGCGGCAACCGGCATTGCCGCCATGGGCAAGTTCCTGGCCGAGCTTGACTGGAGCCCGCTGTGGGTAACGCTCAAGACCACCGGCGTGGCCATCGTCATCATCTTCGTGCTGGGCTTGCTGGCCGCCTACTGGTGCCTGCATCTTTCGCAAAAGGCGAAGAACGTGGCCGACAGCATCTTCACCATTCCCATGGTGCTGCCGCCTACCGTCTGCGGCTTCATCCTGCTGTACCTGTGCGGGCGCAACACCGCTTTCGGCAGCTTCTTCATCGACATCGGGTTCCCGCTGATCTTCAGCTGGCCGGCAACCGTTATCGCCGCGGTGGTGGTGGCGTTCCCGCTGATGTACCGCAGTGCGCTGGGCGCCTTCGAGAACCTTGACCCCAACATGCTCGACGCAGCCCGGACCCTGGGTTGGAGCAATGCGCGCATCTTCGTGAAGCTGATGCTGCCGCTTTCCTGGAGTTCCATCGCCGCCGGCACGGTGCTCTCGTTCGCCCGCGCCCTGGGCGAATTCGGCGCCACCCTGTTCCTGGCGGGCAATTACCTGGGCATCACCCGCACCATCCCCATCGCCATCTACTTCGAATGGATGAACGGCAACGACGGCGTTGCCTGGTTCTGGACCGCCATCGTAATCGGCTTCAGCTTCCTGGTTATCCTGTTCATCAACCTTTGGAGCAGCCGCACCACCAAATACCGCAAGGGAGCTGAAAAATGAGCCTCTCCGTGAACATAAAGAAGCACTTCCCCACCTTCACGTTGGATGTGAACATCGATGCGCAAGACGAAACGCTGGGCTTCCTGGGCGAATCCGGCTGCGGCAAGAGCCTTACCATGCGCTGCATCGCCGGCATCGAAACGCCCGATGAAGGCCGCATTGTGGTGAACGACAAGGTGTTCTTCGAGCGCGAAGCGGGCAAGAAGCCCAGTGTGAACCTGACGCCGCAGGAGCGCAAAACCGCCCTGCTGTTCCAGAACTACATGCTGTTCCCCAATCTCACCGTTGCCCAAAACGTGGCTGCCGGCATCGACCGCAAAACCCCTAAGGATGAGCGCGATGCCCAAGTGGCAAACGAGCTGCGCCGCTTCGGCCTGGAAGGGTTCGGCGAGCGCTACCCCAGCCAGCTTTCCGGCGGGCAGCAGCAGCGCGTTGCCCTGGCGCGCATGTTGGCCGCGAAGCCCGATATCCTCATGCTCGACGAGCCGTTTTCCGCCTTGGACGCGCACCTGAAGGGCGTCTTGGAGCAGAACCTTTCCAGCCTGTTCGAGGCATTCCACGGAACCGTGCTGTACGTGAGCCACGACATCGACGAGGCGCTGCGCTTCTGCGACCGCATCGCCGTAGTAGACCATGGCCACGTAATGGAGGTAAGCACCGGCAACGAGCTGGTGAACCACCCGCAAAGCACCGCTGGCGTTAAGCTTTCCGGCTGCAAGAACTGCACCCCCGCCAAGCGCGCCGGCGAGCACAGCGTGTTCCTGCCCACCTGGGGCATTGACGTGCACACAAACGAAACCGTTGCCCAGGACATAAAATGCCTGGGCATCCGCGCGTTCTTCCTTGAACAGGCGCAGGCGGGAAGCGAAAACGCCTACCGCGTCCGCGTTGTGCGCACCAGCGATTCGCGTTTCGACCGTTCCGTTCTGCTGGAATTCTTAGACCGCAGCCCCCAGGCAGATGCAGCCGTAAGCCAAACCGAAAACGAGATGGC
>CAVDWN010000089.1:0-5719 GCA_963612535.1 Sphaerochaetaceae bacterium | reverse complement strand
TTCGTTCCCGCAATCGAGCCTAGGCGCGGGTAACGCGGGCGCCCTGCGGGGTGTCTTCCACCACATAGCCCAAGTCGCCCAAGCGGTCGCGCACGGCATCGGCCAGGGCGAAGTCCTTCTGCTTGCGAGCATCGGCACGTCGGGAAAGCAGCGCCTCGATGGCAGCCTCGGCGCTGTCGCCCGTGAAGCCGGCAAGTTCGGCTGCCAAAGCCAGAAGCCCCTCGTCGGAGCCGCCCTCGGCCCGGCCTTCGCCCTTCAGGCTAACGCCCAAAACGCCCAGCAGGTCGCAAACCATGTCTGCGCCCACCAGCACCTTCTCCGCTACATCCTGGCCCACCGTTGCATTGGCGAGCATGGTGTTGGCCTCGGTAACGAAGCCGAAGATGGCGCCCAGCGCACCGGCGGTGTTGAAGTCGTCGTCCATAGCGGCGATGAACGAATCGCACATGGCGTCCATGGCCTGCTTGTAGGCAACCGCGTCGAAGCCCGCCGTGTCCTCGGCCGCGTTCTGGCACAGCCATTCGGTGTTCTTCACGAAGTTGGAAAGCCTGCCCAAGGCCGATTCAGCCTCGCCCAGGCGCTCATCCGAGAAATCGAGCGGGCTGCGGTAGTGGGTCTGCAGCATCAGCATGCGCAGCACGCGGGGGTCGGTGGTTTTCAGGATGTCGCGCAGAAGCAGGAAGTTGCCCAGCGACTTCGACATCTTCTCGTGGTTGATCTGCAGCATGCCGCCATGGATCCAGTAGTTGGCGAAGGTGCAGCCGCACGCCGCCTCGGACTGGGCGCGCTCGTTTTCGTGGTGCGGGAAGGCCAGATCGGCGCCGCCGCCGTGGATGTCGAACGGCAGGCCAAGGTACTTTTCCGACATAGCCGAGCACTCGATGTGCCAACCGGGGCGGCCTTGCCCCCAAGGGCTTTCCCACGAAGGCTCACCGGGTTTCGCAGCCTTCCACAGGGCGAAATCCAGCGGGTCGCGCTTGCGGTCTTCCAGGCCCTGACCATCGGCGCGCAGCTCGCGGTGGCCGCTTTCCATCTCGTCCACGTTGCGGTTGGAAAGCTGGCCGTACTTGCCATACGAGCGCACGGCGAAGTACACGTCGCCCTCCACAGCGTACGCATGGCCTTCCTCGATGAGCTTTTCCACCAGCGCGATCATCTCGTTGATTTCCCCGGTGGCGCGCGGGCGCACATCCGGGTCCATCACGCCGGCGGCATGCATGTCGTCGATGAACGCCTGCGCGTACTCGGCGGCAACCTCGGCGGCGCTGCGGCCTTCCTCGTTGGCCTTCTTGATGATCTTGTCGTCCACATCGGTGATGTTCTGCACGAACTTCACCTCGTACCCGCGCCAGATAAGGTAGCGGCGGATGGTGTCGAACGATATGAACGTGCGGGCGTTGCCGATATGGATGTAGTTGTACACCGTGGGGCCGCACACGTACATGTTCACCTTGCCGTCGCTTACCGGGACGAAGGGGCGCTTTTCGCGTGCCATGGTGTCGTAGATCTTGATCATCGGTTCTCCTTGGAAATGGGAAACGCGCCCAAGCGGGCGCGCGGTGTTCAACGGCAGAAAAGGTAGGCGGGCATCAACATCGGCTTACCAGCGCCACCGCCTGGGCGGAAATGCCCTCTTCGCGGCCCTCGAAGCCCAAGTGCTCGGTGGTGGTTGCCTTCACGCCCAGATTTTCCACCGGGATACCGCAGGCATTCGCCAGGTTTGCGCGCATCTGGTCGCGGTAAGGGGAAAGCTTCGGCGCCTGCGCGGCGATAACGCAGTCGATGTCCACGATGCAAAAGCCGCTCTCCTGCACCAGGTTGGCAACTGCAGCAAGCAGCTTCAACGAATCGGCGCCCTTGTAGGCCGGGTCGGTATCGGGGAACAGCTTGCCTATGTCGCCGCCGCGGATGGCGCCCAGCAGCGCATCGGCCACCGCATGGGCAAGCACGTCGGCATCGGAATGGCCATCCAGCCCCTGGGTATGGGGGATGTCCACCCCGCCCAAGATGAGCTTGCGGTTGGGGGCGAAGGCATGCACGTCGTAGCCCAGGCCAACCCGCAGGGCCAAAGAGCCGCCCTGGCAAGCCTCGGCGCTGCTGCCGTTCTGCGAAGCAGCCACTTACTCCCCCTTCTTCTGCATCTGCTCTTCGAACGCGGCGCGCACGGCCGCGGAGATAAGCAGGAAGTCTTCAGGAACGGTGAGCTTGATGTTGTCGCGCTTGCCTTCCACCATGATCACACGGCCGCCCAAGCGCTCGATAAGCGAAGAGTCGTCGGTGCCCACGAACCCATCGGAAAGGGCGGATGCGTGCGCACGGCGGTAGATGCCCGCACGGAAGATCTGCGGCGTTTGCGCGTTCCAGAACACCGAGCGGTCGGGGGTGCCCACAACCACGCCGTTTTCCACCACCTTCAGCGTATCGATGGAAGGATGCCCCACCAAAGCGCCGTCGCAGTCGATGTTGCCTTTGATGGTGCTGATGGTATGCTCCACCAATTCGGTGGTTACCAGCGGGCGGGCGCCGTCGTGCAGGATAACGAACTCGTATTCCTCGGGCACCAGCTCAAGGCCGGAAAACGCGGATTCCTGGCGGATGGACCCGGCGGGCGCCATAACGATGGGCGTGACGAACGGGAACGGGTCGATGGCGCGGGCGCGGTACTCTTCGGTGCGCTCTTCAGGGCACACGATGACGATCAGGCCGATGTCGGCCACCGCATCGAACACCTCGGCCGAACGGGTAAGGATAGGCTTGCCGGCGATTTCCACCAGCTGCTTTCCGCCCTCGCGCCCGAAGCGCTCGCCGCTACCGCCGGCCAGGATGATGGCCGCGGTTTTGGGCTTCTTGCCAACGACGCCCTCGGGGCGGGGTTCCGCCTTAAGGGCGTCGAAGCTCATATCGTCGAACATCGCCATGGCGTGCTCCAGCACGGAAGGGGCGAAGATCGGATCGATCATCTTGTCTGTCATAAAGGGCTCCTGTACGCCACGTGCAGCTTGCTCGAGCCGCCGCACGGGGCGCACCTCAAGCTCTAGTCGGCCGCCTGGCCCCCTGCAGAGGAACCGCCGCCACGCGAAGACAAGCCCGCATGGCCCAGATCGTAGCCCGCAAGAAGCAATTCAGCCTCGGCAGCTATGGTATCACGCTTGCGCGGCGCGGGGATAGAGCCGGTGCCGGGCGTGAAGGTGAGCTCGCCATCGGCCACGTCCACATCGATAACCGAACCGCTGGTCCACTTGCCTTCCAGCAGCTGCTCGGAAAGCGGGTCCTCGATAAGGCGCTGGATGGCGCGGCGAAGCGGGCGGGCGCCGTAGGAAAGGTCGGTGCCCTCCTTGGCAACGAAGCGGCTTGCCTCGGGCGTGAGGTTGATGGTCATGTTCTGCTCGATAAGGCGCTCGCGCAAATCGGCCACCATAAGGTCGACGATCTTGACGATCTCTTCCTCGGTGAGCGACTTGAACACGATGATCTCGTCGATGCGGTTCAGGAACTCGGGGCGGAAGAGCTTCTTCACCTCGCCCATCACGCGCTGCTTCATTTCCTTGTCGTCCATGGTGCCGTTGGCGTTGCCGGTGAAGCCCAAAGGCGCACTGGTGGTGATCTCGCGCGCGCCCACGTTCGAGGTCATGATGATAACCGTGTTGCGGAAATCAACCACGCGGCCCTGCGAATCGGTAAGGCGGCCTTCCTCCAAGATCTGAAGCAGGATGTTGAACACATCCGGATGCGCTTTCTCGATCTCGTCGAAGAGCACCACCGAATACGGGCGCTGGCGCACCGCCGTGGTAAGCTGACCGCCCTCGTCGTAGCCCACATAGCCCGGAGGCGAGCCAACCAGGCGGCTTACGCTGTGCTTTTCCATGTACTCCGACATGTCGAAGCTGATAAGGGCATCTTCGGAATTGAACAGGAACTCCGCCAGCGACTTGGAAAGCTCGGTCTTGCCCACGCCCGAAGGGCCCAGGAAGATGAACGAGCCGGCAGGGCGCTTGGGGTCCTTCAAGCCGGAACGGGAGCGGCGGATGGCCTTGGAAAGCGCGGTTACCGCTTCGTCTTGGCCGATGACGCGCTCATGCAGCACCGATTCCATGCGCAGAAGCTTCTCGGTTTCCGCCTCGGTAAGGTTGGAAACGGGCACGCCCGTGGTCATGGAAACCACGTCGGCCACGTCTTCGACCTCCACCTCGCTCACGGTTTTGCTGGTTTCGGCCTCCCAGTTCTTCTGGGCTTCTTCACGCTTAGCTTCCAGCTCTACCTCTTCGGCATGCAGGGAATCGGCGCGCTTGAAGTCCTGGGCGGAAATGGCCTGGTCCTTCTGGGTGCGCACGCGGCGCAGGTCGTTGTCGATAACCTGGATTTCCTCGGGCAGCACCATGTTGCGGATGCGCATGCGCGCGCCTGCCTCGTCCAGCACGTCGATGGCCTTGTCGGGCAGGAAGCGGTCTTGGATGTAGCGGTCGGAAAGGTTCACCGCCGCATGCAGGGCATCGTCGCTGAAGTGCACATGATGGTGCTCCTCGTAGCGGTCGCGCAAGCCTTCCAAGATGCGCATGGCCTGCTCTACGTTGGGTTCCTTCACCAGCACGGTTTGGAAGCGGCGCTCGAAGGCGGAGTCCTTTTCCAGATGCTTGCGGTACTCGTCGAGCGTGGTGGCGCCGATGATCTGTATCTCGCCGCGGGAAAGGGGCGGCTTCAGGATGGCGGCGGCATCGATGGAGCCCTCGGCGGCTCCCGCGCCGATAAGGGTGTGCAGCTCGTCGATGAACAGGATGATGTCGCCGGCCTGCTGCACCTCCTTGATGCACTTCTTCAGGCGCTCTTCGAATTCGCCGCGGTACTTCGAGCCTGCGACCAGCGCGGAAACATCCAGCGTGACGATGCGGATGTTGCGCAGCAGGTCGGGAACCTGGTTGGCCACGATAAGCTGGGCCAAGCCCTCGGCGATGGCGGTTTTGCCCACGCCGGGCTCGCCGATGAGCAGCGGGTTGTTCTTCTGGCGGCGCGAGAGTATCTGCATCACGCGCTCGATTTCGCCCGCGCGGCCGATAACCGGGTCGAGCTTGCCTTCGCTGGCCTTCTTGGTAAGGTCGGTGCCGAATTCGGCAAGCATGCTGTCGGAAGAGCCGGTGGTGGGGTCGAAGCTGACGCCGGCAAGAACCGGGGAACGCCCCACCAAATCGTTCAGGGCGCTGCGGATGGCATCGCCTTCCACACCCATGCCCTTCAGCACGTCGATGGCCGTGCCCTCGCCTTCGCGCACGATGCCCAGAAGCAAGTGCTCGGTGGAGATATAGCTTTTGCCCATCTGCATGGCTTCGCGAAGGGAATATTCCAGCACGCGCTTCACACGCGGGGTGAAGCTGAGGTGGCCGGAAACATCGGCGCTCGGGTCGGCCTTCACCGCCGCACGCACGGCGGCCAAAGTCGGGTCGTACTTAACGCCCAGATGGTCGAGCGTTTGGGCCGCAAGACCTTCCTTTTCCTTCATAAGGGCAAGCAGGATATGCTCGGTGCCCACATAGGGCTGGTGCAGGGCGCGCGCCTCTTCCTGGGCAAGCACCAGCACCTTCCTGGCTTTATCGGTGAACTTGTCGAAGGACATGTAAGCCTCGATTCTCTCGGCAAGTTAACAGTTCGGTAGTTCTGAACATGCTAGCACTCCTAAAAATAGAGTGCTAACGCGTAACGCAACTGTAGCCAGAATACAAAAACGCCC
>CAVDWN010000088.1:0-5755 GCA_963612535.1 Sphaerochaetaceae bacterium | reverse complement strand
AACAGAAGGTTCGTTGGTGAAAGAACTCAAAAGAGCCACCAAGGTGGATTCTTCCAACAAAAGGAATGCAAGCATCGTGAAGTTTCTCGGTGCTTGCATTTTCATATGCGTGGTGTTTTGCGCGGGTTTCCTTGCCCGTGGCAATACCGTTTTGCTCAACGCCATGGGCTTCGATTCATTCGACGTCGATACGCAGGTGAACCCTGGGCTTACCGTTTCGGGCGACACGTACGATTCCATTTCGGCCCGTGTTGCCGAGGTTGAAGGGGTGCTGAAGAAGAGCAGCCTGGACGAATACGACCTGAATCAGGTGACCTCGAAAGTGCTCGGTGCCTACGCTGAAGCTACCGACGACTCATTCTTGCGCTACTACGATGAAACCAGTTACCGCGCTTACCTTGCCAGCACTAAGAACCCTGAAGCGGGAATCGGCGTGCTCTTCGGCGAGGCGGACGGCAAATGCTTCGTTTCCGATGTGTTCGAGGATTCTGCTGCTGGTGCTTCCGGAATACAGGCGGGCGACTATGTTGTTTCCATCGATGGCGTATCCAAAACCTCCTGGAGCACGCCAGAGGTCATCGATGCCCTTTCCCGTGCAGAAGGGGAAGATGTTTACGTTACTTGGGCACGTCCTGCCCAGAAGTCCGGCGAGAGTGTAACCACCTTCGGGACGAACCTCACGTTTTCCTCTAGCTCGCAAGAAAACGTTACCTGGAGCGTTTCCGATGGCGTGTGCACCATCGATGTTAAGCAGATCACTTCCGACTGCGATACGGCGGTGGCGGCTGCTATCAACAGTTCCGTGTCCCAGGGCGCCCAGGCGTTCGTCCTTGACTTGCGCGATGTTCCGGGCGGCTACCTTACCCAGGCTGTCGGCATTGCCTCGCTGTTCATTCCCAGCGGCGTTGTGGTGCAGATCGAAACCCCAAGCGGAACCACTTCGCGCAGCGCCGATGGCCAAACGCTTACCACTGCTCCCTTGGCGGTTCTTGCCAACGGCCGTACCGCAGGTTGCGCCGAGGTGTTGGCTGCTGCCTTGCAGGAATCGGGGCGCGCCCAGATCATCGGCGAGCAGACCCAGGGCAAGGGTTCCGTCCAAGCCATGCAGCCGCTTTCCTTCGGCGGCGCCATCCGTTACACCGCTGCATACTATCTAACTTCCAGCGGGCGAAAGATCGACGGCAACGGCATTTCTCCGAACGTCGAAACCGCCAACGAGGCTACACAGGAAACGGTAGCTGTCGATTCCGTCCGCTCCAGGATCTAGGCAGCCCATGGCCAGACGCAGCTCGAAAGCACGAAGGCGACCGAAGGCCCGCCCGCAAGGCATCCTTGAGCTCAACGCCCAGGGCTTCGGTTTCGTTAAAACCGCTGAAGGCGAGTTCTTCGTGCCGGCCTCGAAGACCAACGGGGCATTCCCCGGCGATTTGGTTGAGGTTGCAAGGATGTCTTCCTCGGGCCCGGATGCGCATCCGCATCGATCCCACAAGCCAGCCGCACGGGTCTTGCGGGTTATCATGCGCGCTCGCGAAACCCTTATCGGACGATACGAGATTGCTGAACCCTTCGGCGTGGTTGTTCCGGAAGATCCCAGCGTTCCGTGCGATATCTTCACGTTGCGCTCCGATGCGCCCGAAGTGAACGATGGCGACATCGTCGAGGTTCGCATCAACGAGTTCCCTTCGCGCAATTCCGCGGCTACCGGCACGGTGGTTCGCGTTGTCGGTTCGCAGGGCGATAGCGGCATCGATATAGACCTTATCGTTGCCGAGCATCAATTTGAAACCGAGTTCTCCGATTCCGCAATCCAGCAAGCCGAAGAGTGCTCGCTTGATGTTGCAACGCTGTTGGCCCGCGGTTACCGCGACCTGAGAGGCGATTTCGTCTTCACCATCGACCCCGTCGATGCCCGCGATTTCGACGATGCGGTTTCGCTCGAACGCGAAGGCGAGGATTACCTGCTGGGCGTTCATATCGCCGACGTTTCGCAGTTCGTCGGCTTCGATTCGTCGTTGGATCTCGATGCGCGCCGGCGCGCTACCTCGGTGTACCTTGTCGATCGGGTGATACCCATGCTCCCCGAGCGCCTGAGCAACGGGCTGTGCTCCCTGGTTCCCGGCCAAGACCGAGCCGCCGTAAGCGTTCAGGCCGTTGTTTCGCCGGAAGGCGCCGTCCGCTCGTTCGAGGTGTTTCCCTCTGTCATACGCTCGAAGGCGCGCCTATCCTACGATCAGGCGCAATGCCTTATCTCTGCTGAAGCAGGTGGCAACGGCTGCCCGCCTGATCCCGCTGCCAGCATCGCAGGCTGTGATGTACCCCACGGTTCGCTGCCCTTAGATGCCGAAACGGTAAAAGCCCTGCAGGGCAGGGTTGCATCGCTGAGCCGTCTTGGCAAGGCGCTGCATGCCCGTCGCAAGCAGGACGGATGCATGGATTTCGACCGGGTTGAGGCTAAGGCGGTCCTTGACAGCGATGGGCATCCCACGGATATTGCCTATCGCAGGCGCACCGATGCCACTTCCCTTATCGAAGAGGCCATGATCCTTGCCAATACCCTGGTTGCCCAATGGTTGGAAGGGCAGGGGCTGCCTTGCGTCTACCGCGTCCATGACGAGCCTGATGGCGATGCCCTCCGCTCCCTGTACGAGGTGCTTCAGGAATGGCCGCTGTTCAACGATGTCGACAAGCGCTTGTTCTGCTCCGGCAACCCCCACGAGCTGCAGAGGGTACTGGCCCTTGTTGAAGGCTTCCCTCAGAAAGAGCTCGTGAATACCTTGCTCTTGCGCTCGATGAAGCGCGCAGTGTACCGAACCGCGCCAAGCCCCCATTATGGCTTGGCTCTGGAATCGTATTGTCATTTCACCAGCCCTATCAGGCGTTACCCCGATTTGTTGGTGCATCGTATGTGCAAGGAGGCGTTCTTCGGGCACAGCGCCACTTACGTTGCCCAGAAGAACAGCATGCCTTGGATGGCCGAGCACTCGTCGCATATGGAACGCGAGGCGGAAAAGGCTGCGCGTCAATCGCAGCTCACGAAGATCGTCGAGTACCTTCAGCAGTTCATTGGCTCCACCTACAGCGGAATCGTTTCGCATGTATCCAATTTCGGGCTGACGGTTCGCCTTGAATGCACAGCTTCGGGTTCTCTTCCTGTAGATGAGCTGGGGGAAGAGTACTTCGCCTTCGATCCTGATAGGCAGATGCTCGTGGGATCGTCTACCGGGGATCGCTACCGCTTGGGCCAACGCTTGGATGTGGTGCTGGTTGCCGCGCATCCTCGCGAACGGCGCCTTGCGTTCAAGCTTGCGGGGGAGCGCCGCTAACCTATCCATTCCCTGCCGCTGATATAATGGGCAAGCGAAGAACACGCTTGCGTCCAGCTTGGGCGGCAAGCTCGAAAAGCAAAGGTAAACGATATGGCAAAGCTTGATAAGGCCTTCTTGAAGGCCCTGCTGGAAACGCCTTCGGTAACAGGCAACGAGGTGGAAGTCGCCCGCTTGGTGCGCCAGCGGCTAACCGGCGTGGCGGACGAGATCGCAACCGATGTTATGGGGTCGGTTCACGCAAAGCTTCAGGGCAACGGCAAGGCGCCCTCGGTTTTGATCTCGGCCCACATGGACGAAGTCGGCCTTATGGTGAAGTCCATCGATGATGCGGGCTTTCTTCATGTTGCCGCCGTCGGCGGGGTAGATGCTGCCGTCCTTCCCGGTTTGCGCGTTGATGTGCATACCCGTGAAGGGGTGTTCCGCGGCGTTGTGGGCCGCAAGCCCATCCATCTTATCGAGGCCGATGAGCGCGCAAAGGTTACCCCCATCAATTCTCTTTTCATCGATATGGGCATGTCTGCCCGCCGTGTCAAGAGCCTGGTGCGCGTAGGCGACGTTATCACCTACGGCGTCGGCTTCGAGAAATACGGCAAGGGCATGGCCGCCTCCCGCGCATTCGACGACAAGGCCGGTGTGTACGTGGTTGCCCGCGTCATGGAAGAGCTGAAGAAGATCGGCGAAGTTGCCGCGGAGTACATCTGCTGCGCTTCTGTGCAGGAAGAGATCGGCTCGCGCGGTGCCCTTACCTCCGCGTTTGCCGTAAACCCCGATGTGGCCATCGCGCTAGACACCACCCATGCAACCGACTATCCGGGCATGGATACCGCCCGTTACGGCTCTGTTGAATGCGGTGGCGGCCCGGTTATC
The DNA here is from genome assembly GCA_963612535.1 of Sphaerochaetaceae bacterium. Lineage (GTDB taxonomy): Bacteria > Actinomycetota > Coriobacteriia > Coriobacteriales > Eggerthellaceae > Anaerotardibacter. The sequence goes on along the minus strand of CAVDWN010000088.1, from coordinate 1,562 downwards.
GCGCGCGGCCCCAACGTGAACCCGGTCGTCTTCGAGCGGCTATGCGCTGCTGCCAAGGCCGAGGGCATCAAGGTCCAGTTCGAGGCCGAGCCGGGCAATTCCGGAACCGATGCCTCCGAGATGCAGATGCAGCGCGGCGGTTGCGCAACGGGCTTGGTTTCCATCCCCATTCGCTATATGCATACTCCTACTGAAGTGCTGAAGCTCTCCGATATCGAAGACACGGTAGCGCTCTTGAAGCGCTTCATCGTGGATCTTGATTCGGATGTCTCGTTCGTTCCGGGGATGTAGAGCTATGGGCAAGAAGGAAACCAAGGTTTTGGCGAAGAACCGCCGAGCCTTCCACGATTACGAGATCCTGAACACCTACGAGGCGGGTGTGGTGCTCACCGGCACCGAGGTATGCTCGCTTCGCGAGAACAACTGCCAGCTCACCGATTGCTTTGCGCTTATCCGAAAAGGGGAGGTGTGGGTGAACAACCTGCATATCTCGCCTTACAGCCATGGCAACCTTGCCAATCCCGACCCCGACCGGAAGCGCAAGCTGCTGCTGCATCGCAAGGAGATACGCGAACTTGAGCGCAAGACGCAGGAAAAGGGTATGGCACTGGTGCCGATCAAGATCTATTTCGACCAGAACTCGCGTGTGAAGATAGAGCTGGCCGTTGCCCGCGGCAAGAAGCTTTACGATAAACGTGCCGCTATGGCCGAACGCGATTCCAAACGCGAAATAGAACGTGCCATGAAGCAGCGATACCGCTAAGGAGCCCAAGGTGAACGAAGAAGTACTGAATATGGTGCGCACGCTTCATGCGCGCCTCGACGATGTAGAGGCCGCGGTTAGGGCGCTTCCAACCGACGAGCCCCAATTCGCCCAGCAGTTGGATAAGGTGGACGACAAGGTGTACCTCATCCAGTGCGAGATCCAGAAGCTTGTGCCACAAGACGCACCAGCCCCGGCCGAGCAGCAATCCGATCAGCCCGCCGATCCCGAAAAAGGGCAGGCCGACGTTAACGCGGCGGCAACCACGGAAGAAGGGGAGCCCTCCGCCAGCGCCGCAACGGCCGCGCAAAAGAAGGAATCTGCCTCTACCGCTGCGGCTTCAGAAGGCTCTGGGCAGCCGGTTGATGATGTGGAGCCGGTTGGCGCCACTGCCGAATCGGCTACGGAAGATGACGACAAGCCCCTGATCTCCGATGAGATGAAGGACAACCTCAAGGATGCGGGTCGGGCTTTGGGCGGCATCCTGAAGGAAAGCAAAGATGTGGTCTCCGAGCTTTCCGGAACCGTCAACGACTTGAAGAGCGTCTTCAAGTTCAAGTAGATGGGGCTTGTCCCTTGTACGAGGAACCAAAAAAGAAGCGGGAGCAGCACGTTGGTGCTGCTCCCGCTTCTTGGTTCTGCCCGGATGGGCTTATGGTCGGCTTTGGGTAGGGCCGTTTTCGACGGTGCATCGTGTCCATGCCCTTTTGCGCCCCGTTGCTAAATTCTAGTTGTGCCTGCCTTCGCGCTGGCCTGCATCCCGCTTGTTACATGGCGTTTCGGCTGTATCAAACAGAAA
>CAVDWN010000087.1:0-5786 GCA_963612535.1 Sphaerochaetaceae bacterium | reverse complement strand
GGGAGCGCAGCTTGGCGCGGCCATAGTGGTGGGTTTCCAGCGGATAGTCGATGGCGTTGGCGAAAGCAAGCGCAGGCTTGCTGCTAGCCGATTCGGCCGGCACATAGAACTCATCCACGTGGCCGAACATCACCACCGGGGCTTCGTGCTGGGCAAGCGAATCGCGCACGCTTTGCAGCAAGGTGAAATCGTAGCGATCGTCCGGGTCGGGGAACCATACGTATTCCCCGCGCGCCGCAGCCAAGCCCGTGTTGCGCGCAGCGGAAAGCCCCCGGTTCTGCGCGTGCGTTTCCAGGCGAATGCGCGGGTCGGCGGCAGCGAAGCGCTCAACGATGGCTCGGCTGCCATCCGGTGAGGTGTCGTCTACCACGATGAGCTCCCAATCAGGGAAAACCTGGTTCTGTACGTCGAAGATAGCAGCAGCAATGTACGCCTCGGAGCCGTACATGGGCATAACGATAGAGAAGAACGGAGAAGCGATATCCTGGGCTGCGGAGGTCGCATGACCTACCGGCCCATTGAGCGTTCCTCCATTTTCGCAATAACCTATGTTTCCCTTTTGTGCCATTCAAAAACCCTTGCTTAGCCTATGCGAACAACGCCCTATCACGAAGCGTGCTTGCCAACTCTTCTGCAGACCTTGACCCTGTCACAAGATCCTCGATCCACTTATAGACCTCATTATCCTCTGGCCTTTCGCTATCCTCGATATCAAGGGCAATGCCGCACTTTCCAATCAAGGCTAAGGAGACAAGAACGGTGGTTCTTTTATTCCCGTCGGTAAAAATATGATCCTTTGCCAAATGCAGCGCAAACAAACTTATCTGATCGAATAAATCAGCGAAACGCTCATTGGGTGCGACTCCAAAATGCACGGCAAACGACGCGGCAACTACTGATATAGCCCTATTGATCTGTTCCTCTTTAAAAGAAACCGAGCCGATGCCGACAGAAAAACCTCTTTGAGACAAGACGGACTCGTTAACCTCAACGATGGAATGAGCAAGGGCTTCAATGCGGCTTTTCTCAACGAGAACCATGGGGGCAACCGCCCCCATAGGAATACCTTGAGGCATTACGCATCCTCTAGCATCTTTAGGGCGTTCGGCCACTTACTTTTAACCTCGGCAAGGGCATCAGCAAACGAACGGCCCGGCACATCGTCCAAATCCGCAGAGGCAAGAATCACCTCAGCAGAAATGACTTCGTCCTTACCCAGGGCGTACGTCTTCGCCCATGCCCCGTCTGGGCGATGAGATGCTTCCACCAAGTCAAACGCCGTTGCTTCGGAAAAGCATCTGAATACCTCATCAACGATCGATACCGATCGGTCTGTTGCCTCGAACATGGCAGAAGGAGCTGAAATAGGGCCCCTTCCGTACCGTTTGAAAGCATGGTACACATCAGGTTCAACGGGGCCATACTCCCATGCCTGGATCTCGTCTGAGAACAAAGGGATGCCGTACTTCTTCAAGGACTCCACTTGCGCATAGAAAACAAGCTTATTGAGCTTCAGGTTTGTTATGGGATGAGAATCCCCATAACGAGAAATAAACGTATTTGCAATATCGATAGCCTTCATGAAGACCCCCTTCCTTTGCTCCGATAATATCATGCGAGGCAAGAAGCAGAACATCTGTTCTATTACATACAGAAAACCGTTACCTTGAATAGAAAACAGATCGCTAAGAAGCGGCAGCCTAAGCACATCCGAGGAAATCCCTCGATGTGGCGGCGCGCCAAGGGCGGTGCCGATGCGTTACTTGGCTGCGCGCTTGCGGCGGGCCGCCCTTACCACGATGAAGGCGATGATACCCGCCCAAGCCAGACCGGAGACCACTGCGCCCTGCACCAGCAGCGGCGAGCAGTAGGAAAGCTCGATATCGTTCTGGCCCTCGGTAACCGGGATGGCCATAAGGCAATCACCCACCAGTTCGGGCTGAACCTGCTGGCCGTTCACCTTCACCGTCCAACCCGCATCGTAGGGAATGCTGGTGAACAGGTAGGCATCATCGGCCGAAGCGGTATAGCTTGCCGACGCGTAACCATCGCGGAACTCGTTGAAAGTAGCCGCCTTGGAGTTGGCTTGCTGAGCGAAGGAATCGAGCAGCTCCTTGTTAGCCTGCACGATGTAGAGCGTCATGTCGCTGTCCGAGCCGAACTCGGCAGGGCCGGTAAGGGAAATCTCCTCGCCAGCGGTAACGCTGCCGGTGGGCACAATGCCGTACGTGAACGCACGGTAGTAGCCGCCCGCAACAGGATCACCGCCAATGCTCAGCTGAATATCTTCCCAATAATACTCTTTGTAGTTCTTGGTCGAACGCACCTCTGCATAGCAGAGGTCACTAGTCGAGTCTTGGTCAACCGTCCAGCGCACGCCCGAATCATCGGAAGAAACCTTGGTGGACGCCAACTCGGTATACATCTGTTCATCGGTATCGAACAGTGCTTGGAACAGTTTGTTCTGATACGTGAAAGCATCAGATTGCTCCTCAATAAATGCAGTGGCTCCCGCTCCCACACCGAAGGCAAGAGGGAAGGCATCGGCGTTCTTGTACCAGTAATGCATACTGCCGTCGGACCATTTGCCCCTGGTGCCCGCCTCAATTCCAGTTTCCCCGTAGCCGTATATCGGATCGGCTGTGGCAACATAGCGTAAACCAAGCAGTGAATCGGAAGGCACTACCGCAGCAGGGAACGTTCCCTGAATCACACCGTCGGCATCACCTTGACGCGCCATGTAGCCCATATTCCCCATAAACCGCGAAACAGCAGTGTCACTCGTAGAAAGGTATGAACTAAGCGGCATATAGCCCAATGCCAAGCTTTCGCTAGTAGGAGCGCGGAATCGCGAATGGTCGTGTAGAACGGAGTAAGTTTTATCTACGCGATACAAATCCGGGTCAGCAGCCTCCAGCGAAGCCAGCCCCTCAGCCGATTCCGAATTGTACTGAGTATATTCGCCGTTGAATATATTGTGGCAAACCACATGATCGATAACCAGAACTGGCAGTGCATTGATCCCCAAATCGGCCGAGACCAGCAGCACTAAAAACACGGCCGCAGCCTTCCGAGCAAAAGCTCCGCCTGCGCGGCAGCCCGCAGCTGGCGAGCCGTCTTTCGCGCTCAAATGCGGCGTCTTGTCGAAATTGCGCGAACGCCGGCCGGAAAGACCGCCCTGGCCAGACCCGAAATGCATTGCTAATGCCCAAATGGCAAACAACCCCAAGCAAGTGGCCAGAAACACAACAAAGCAGACCGGCGGAGTAAAGAACGAAAAGCACGCCAACGCGAACTCATCGGTGACAAGTTCCCCCTCAATGAACGAAACAAAGTACTCGCCCCGGAAAGAAGAGAAGCCGTGCAAAGCAAAGCCGATTACGCCCAGCACAATAAGGCATACCAATACACGCAACGCTTCCTTACGATTAGGCAACCCCCCGTCCAGAGCGTATGCCGCAGCAAACACGATAAAAAATTCCACTACAAAAGACCAGCGGCAATAGTAATTATTGCCATCGGTGAAACCCGTCCAGACCCGTTCGAGAGGAGAGAAGAACATGCACAGTAGAAGCACGAACAGGATAACGGCAAACGCCACCCTATCGTGCTTGAGAACTTTGCGCGTGAACAAGAGAAGCAACACCGCGCCCAACGCAAAGGTGCCGCAGAACAGCTGTGGGCGACCAAAGTTGTACTTGAAATTAAGTGGCAGAACAGCGGTAAAGAAATCCCACGGCCAACAGCGCACAATCTTAGAGGCAGTCTCGAGCGAATCGCCCTTGCCCGAAAGAAGGCCGTACACCGAGGGCGCAAGGATCACCATCGTTGCCGCAGCAACAAGCAGCAACACCAGCCCGAACCTAATCAGCTTACTAATAAACGCCCGCCACGAAAACTTGCCGCCACGCCCATTCGTCTGCAGCCAATATTCCAAAACGAATACGAACAGCGAAGCGATAACCGTCATATAGCCCGTGTACCAGCAGCTCCAAATAGACAGAGCCAGCGTAACCACAAGCAGTTTTATACGACCATCGCCCACAAAGCGATACACACCCAAAGCAATTAACGGCATCAGAATAGGAGCATCGAGCCACATGATATTGGTGGCCTGAACAATGTTGTACTGGCACAAGGCATAGCAGATGGCCAGAGCCAACGCCAGCGACCGCTTGACATTGGGAAGCCTGCGCCGCACAAACACGGCAATGGCGATGCCGCACAGCGCCGTGCGCAGTAACCATAAGAAGAAGAAGAAATCCTCGATAGCACCTTGCGGGAAGAATACCAGCAGCAGGTTCAACGGCGAAGCCACGTAATAACTGTACGTAGCGAACATGTTCCCACCAAGCGATTTGCCCTGCGAGTACAAAAGGTTCGCATCACCTAAAAGCACGCTCTGCAACCACGCCAGCAAGTTCGCATATTGGTAAGCGAGGTCATTGTCCCCACTCAAAGGGAGAACATTTCCGAAAGGATAGATCCCCGTAGCAGCTAAACAAATAACCAAGATCGCAGCGGGCACCAAGCCGCAGGCCGCATAGAATACCATGCCTTCGGCAATCGTACCCACGCCTCTCTTCCCACCGCAAGAAGCAGCGCGGCACCCGTCCATTGCGCTATTTTGGCCCATCACGTTACCACCGTTCGTCTTCACTTGTGCCTTGACGCTTCAGCTTGCGACCACTAGAAGATTAGGTGCGCTCAGCCATACTCAATATATCAATCATATTTTAACTGTCCTTTCTGAGCTACAAGCCGAAAGGCGCGCCGCGACCACGCCCAGCGACAGCCCTTACCATTCCGCATCCACCAACAGCCACATTCCCTGCAGAAGATAGGAAAGAACAACCAGTGCAACCAGCAACAGGCCCACGGAGCTGTATCGCGAAGCGCCGCCCTTGCTAACTACCAGCGTTTCGGAATTCCCGTCCCGCCACAGTTGCGCAATGCAAAGCACCGCAGCAAGCGCAAAGAAGAAGCCGAAGTCCATCACGTAGCGCATCAGCACGCCTGCACCGCTGGCATCGAACACAACCAGCACGAAGCCAACAACAATAGACGCAACCGCCAAAGCAAGGGGCATGCGGGCAAAGCGCATGCGGAACCGCTTAACAAGCAGCAGAGCCGAAACAAGCAGCACCGGGGTAAGTGCGAAAATGCCGCCCCACATTATCTCGACGATGTTCAAGCCATAGTAGTCCACAGTAAGGTCGGTCGTTGTTAAATACGGGTACTGCAGCACCATGGAAGGTGGCTGCACCAAATACATGAACAGGGCAAAGGGCAATATATCGAGCGAAAACTGTCTGTGCGTCATGTCGTTGGTGGTTAGGTTGTAGTTGGCGCCGAAGTCGAGCGGGCTGCCAAAGCGGGCGGCGTTGTACCACCCCACCAGGGCGAACACCACAACGAATGGGATAAGGGCCAGCGCAAGCCTGCGCACGAAAACACGCTTTTCCATATGTTTGAAGCAGCCCGCCAAAAGAACCAGACCCACAATGCCGCCCGCCAACAGCTGCGGGCGGCACGCGATAACAAGGGCAGCGAACGCCGAGCCGGCCACCGCCCATCCAACGCGAATCGTATTACCTTCGGTTGCGCCAACCCAGAAGGCCAGGCCCCACACCAAGCACGCCAACCCCGTAATGATGGGCACGCCATAATGCCCCGGCACCGCGCAGGCATAGGCGGCCCAGCTACCCAGTAACAATACCAGCAGCAGGATAAGGAAAAAGCCCTGGCTGGTATCCGGGAACCAGCGGTCGCAGACCTTCTTCAGA
>CAVDWN010000086.1:0-5802 GCA_963612535.1 Sphaerochaetaceae bacterium | reverse complement strand
AACCTCCCAGTTAAGGAGTTGCCATGGCGGCGGAAACCCAAAAGCTCAAGCTTCTGTATTTGGCCCAGATCCTGGAAACGGAAACGGACGACGACCATGGCCTAACGTGCCCGCAGCTCATAGAGCGGCTTGCGGAACGGGGGGTCAAGGTAGAGCGCAAGACGCTGTACAACGATTTGGACTGCCTGCGCCTGTTCGGGTACGACATCCAGAAGTACCACCGTGCGCCCGATGAGTACGGCCTGGCTTCCCGCGAGTTCCAGGAAGGGGAGCTTCTGCTTTTGGCCGATGCCGTGCAAAGCTCCCGCTTCCTTACCGAGCGCAAATCGTCTTCCCTGGTGAAGGCCGTGTCGAAGCTGGGCAGCAAGTACATGGCGGAAAACCTGAAGAAGCACTTGCATGTTGAGGGGCGCATCAAGTCGGCAAACGAATCGGTGTACTACAACGTGGATGCCATCCAGCGGGCCTTCACTGCCAAGCGCCAGGTGCAGTTCCGCTACCAAACCTACGACGAGAGCAAGAAGCGCGTGCTGCGCCGCGGCGGCGATCTGTATACGCGCACGCCGGTACAGCTGATCTACCTGGACGATTGCTACTACCTGGTTGCATGGAGCGACAAGCACCAAGGCCTGGCGAATTTCCGGGTGGACCGCATGGTGGATATCGAGGTTTCCGATGTTCCCGTTGCCAAGAACGAGGCAATTGCCGCCTTCGATGTGGGCGAGTACCTGCAAAGCTCGTTCGACATGTACCGCGGTACGGAAGTGAAGGCCGTTTTGCGGGTGAAGAAGGATTCCATCAACCCGATAATCGACCGCTTCGGCAAGAGCGTCGATTTGACTCCCTACAGCGAAGACGAGGTGCGGGTGCGCGCAACGGTGATGGCTTCGCCGACGTTTTTCGGCTGGCTTGCCACCCTGGGCATGAGCGTGATAATCGAGCAGCCCAGCTCGTTGCGGAAGTCGTACTTGACGTACCTCCAGCGGATCACGGAATTGTATGCGGGGGAATAGGCTTTAACGACGGCGCTCATCAGGCTGCCTCCTTGCTGCATTGGCGGACGAATTCGTCTACGCGCTTTGACATGAGCGCGGCAAGCTTGGAAAGGCATTCCAGCTTGTTCGCGTACTCGATGCCCGATATGCCCTCTACTTCGCCGACGCTTTTCTCTTGCTCTCGGATGTCCCATTCAAGGAAATGCAGGTCATCGAAAAGGAAGTCCTTCGCGCTGATAAGGACGTCGAAGTCTTTTTCCTGCATCTTACCTGCGTATTCCTCTGGATCGATGATGCCCATGGCCGGCCTCCTTGTTGTGCCTGTGTGCTTGCTTAGTAATCGCGCTTGTCGGAGATGTAGATGCCGATGCGCACCTGCTTCCAGGGCTCGGCTTCCTTGTTCACCTGCAGGACGCGGCACTCGAACACATTGCTGTGCCCGAAGAAGGGGAGCAGGGAAAGCAGCTGGTTGTCTGTTCGGGGGATGTAGCCGATCATGACGTCTTTGAAATAGACGGCTACGGCTTCGGGGTCGTGCGGGTTGTCGCGCTCGGGCACCAGGGCAAGGTGAGTGCCCGCTTTCAGATCTTCGAGCACCAGCGCCCCATCGTGATGCTGGAACCCTGCGATGAAGAACGTGGCAACGTGACGGCTTGGTGTGTACATGGCGAACCTCCTTGTTGTTGGTCAACTGATGGTTCGCATACTACGCGGCTGCAAGCCGTTAGGTGGGCAGCGGAATGGACAGCTAGGAATTCATGAGGTCGCGGGCAACGGCAGAGCCAATGGCAAGCCCCATCGCTGCAGGAACGAAGGCGTTGCTGCCGGGAACGCTGCGGCGCTGCAGACAGGTTCGCTCGCTTCCCGGAGGGCAGACGCATCCTGCAGCGCAGCCGGCCTTGCCGTCTTCTTCGAGCTTCACCGTAGGCTCGGGCGAATAGGCCACTTTCAGCCCTTCGATGCCGCGCTTGCGCAGCTCTTTGCGGATGATGCGCGCCAGACGGCAGATGGAGGTTTCCGAGATGTCGGCGATGCGAATGGCGGTTGGATCCATCTTGTTGCCCGCGCCCATGGCGCTGATGATGGGCGTGCCGGCCGCCTTCGCCTGGGTTACCAGGTTGAGCTTCGCGGTAACGGTGTCGACGCAATCCACCACGTAGTCGTACTGCGAGAAATCGAACCGGTCTGCGTTGTCGGGAAGGTAGAAGCACTTGTGCTTGGCAATGCGGCAGTCGGGGTTGATGTCCAGCAGCCGCTGCTCCATGGCGTCTACTTTGTCTTCGCCGATGGTCTTCCAGGTGGCGATCACTTGGCGGTTGATGTTGGTGAGGCATACCTTGTCATCGTCGACGATGTCGATGGCTCCCAGCCCGCTGCGTACCAGCGACTCGCACACGTAGCCGCCCACGCCGCCGCATCCGAACACGATAACGCGCGCGTTGGCAAGTGCCTCAACGCCTTCGTTGCCGAATACCAATCGGGTGCGGGAGAACTGATCGAGCACGGGGAACCTTTCTTGTTTGCGCCGAAGACGAACGGCAGGCGGATGGACGGTGCCATTGTACGGCAAGGTTCCCGGTGCCCGGCTGGGAATGGGCGGGCACCGCGGGATATTTGCGAGCGGGCAACCTCGCTTCAATGCGCTGCTCCAAATTTCGCGGTAAGGAGGCGGAAGGCGCCGCAAAGCAGAGGACCCCGCCTTCAATTTGGCAGGGTCCCGATTCTGGCTGTTCCGATTGTCGCCGGTGGCACTTACCGTGCAGGCGGCATGCCCCAGGCGAAGTGGTCGGAGTGCAGCAGCTGCTCTGCTTTCTCGCTGTTGGGGGTGCCCAGGAACTTCTCGTAGCATTCCGCTACCGAGGGGTTCTCGTGGCTGAAGCGCACCTTGGAATTGGTATCGATGTCGCGCAGCACCAGCTCGCGCTCGTAGGCGCATTCGCGGCCTTCGTGGATGGGCTGGCCGCCGCCGCCCACGCAGCCGCCGGGGCAGGCCATCACTTCTACGAAGTCGTACTGCACGCGGCCTTCCTCGATGGCTTGGCACAGCTTGTGGGCGTTTTCCAGGCCGCTGGCAATGCCGATATGCAGCTCGCTGCCGGCAAGGTCGAACGACACTTCGCGCCAGCCCTCGCGGCCGCGCACGGCGCTGAAGGCATCGGGGTCGGGGTTCTTGCCCGTTACCAGGAAGTAGGCGCTGCGCAGCGCGGCCTCCATAACGCCGCCGGTTGCGCCGAAGATGTGGCCGGCGCCCGTGGCATCGCCCAAGGGCATGTCGAATTCCTCTTCGGCCAGGCTCTTCACGTTCACCATGCTTGCCGCCAGCATGCGTCCCAGCTCGCGCGTGGTGAGTACCACGTCCACATCGGGGCCGGTGCCGGTGGTGTCCATGTCGTCGTAGGCGCATTCGGCCTTCTTCGCCACGCAGGGCATGATGGAAACCACGGCGATCTTGCTTGGGTCGACGCCAAGCAGTTCGGCCCAGTAGTTCTTGGCAATGGCGCCGAATATCTGCTGGGGCGATTTCGTGGTGGAAAGGTTGCCCACCAGCTTCGGGTGGCGCGCCTTCAGGAAGCGCACCCAACCGGGGCAGCACGAGGTGAACATGGGCTGGCCGGGGTGCTCCTTCAGGTGATGCAGCAGCTCGGTGCCTTCCTCCATGATGGTCATGTCGGCGGCGAAGTCGGTGTCGAACACGTAGTCGAAGCCAAGCGAACGCACGGCGGCAACCATGCGGCCCACCGTTGCCTCTTCGTGGGAAAGACCCAACGATTCCGCCCAGGCGGTGCGGATGGAGGGCGCGATCTGCGCGATGACGATGCGCTCCGGATCGGCGATAAGGCGGGAAACCGTGCGCGTGTCGTCGCGTGCGGAAAGCGCGCCGCAAGGGCAGTGCGTCACGCACTGGCCGCACAGCGCGCAGGCTGCCTCGGAAACGTCCTTGCAGCCGGCGGCGCCCACATGCACCTTGGCTCCAGTGCGGGTTGCCTCCCAAACGTTGAGGTTCTGCACCTTCGAGCACACGCTTACGCAGCGCATGCAGTTGATGCACTTGCTGGCATCGCGCACCAAGGGGAAATCGGCGGGGCTTTCACTGCTGTCGTATTCGACAGGATAGGGGCTGTCGGTCATGTTCAGTGCCATGGCGTTGTTCTGCAGAAGACAGTTGCCGTTGCGCACGCAGGAAGTGCAGCGCGTGCGGTGGTGCGAAAGGATGAGCGCCATGGTTTCGCGGCGCGATGCGATGACGCGCGGGCTGTTGGTGGTAACCACCATGCCCTCGGCAACCTCGTTGTTGCAGGAGGCCACCAGCTTGTCTACCCCCTCGACCTCTACCACGCAGATTCGGCACGAGCCGATTTCGTTCAGGTCCTTCAGATAGCACAGCGTGGGAACCTTCGATCCGGCCAGGTAAGCAGCATTGAGGATGCTGGTGTGCTCGGGAACGGTGATGGTTTTGCCATCGATGCTAAGGGTTACCATGCGCGGGTCCTTCCTCTTCTGGGCGCACTGCTGCCGAAGCGGCCGTGACGCGGGCTGCGGCGGGCTCGTGCCGCTTTCCCTAGGGAGGCGAAGAATCAGTGCTTCCTTGGGGAAGTGCCCGACGGACGGAGCCAGAATCAGCTGCTTTGTCCGTGCGCATATGCGGTAACCAGTATATCAACGGGCGGGTTGAGCGGCTCCCGAAACCCGATCAGCGGCGGTGTTCTGCGAGAAAGCCATCCATGCCGGGGAAAGCCCTGATGGAACGTTCGAACACGCCGTTCAGGTATGCCAAGGTAAGGCCGTAGTTGGAAACGGGGACGCCGGCATGCACGCAGGCTTGGATGCGGCTGAGCACGGCGCGGCGGTTGAAGGTGCATCCGCCGCAGTGGATAACCAGGTCGTAGGCGGAAAGGTCTTCGGGGAAATCCACCCCGCGCACGTTTTCGATGCGCAGGCCTTCCCCTACGCGTTTGCGCAGCAGGCGGGGGATCTTCACTGTTCCGATGTCCTCTTCGATGGGGTGGTGGGTGCACGCCTCGGCTATGAGCACGCGCGAATTCTCGGTAAGGCGGTCGATGGCCAGGGTGCCCAGCGCCTGGGTGGGAAGGTCGCCCTTCAGGCGCGCGAATGCCACGGAGAAACCGGTAAGGGGCACGGTTTCCGGCACCATCTTCGACACCTCGCCGAAGGCCTGCGAGTCGGTTACCACCAGCGCCGGCGGCTCCTTCAGGGCGGCAAGGGCCTTGGGCAGCTCCTGGTCGGTGACGCAGAGTGCCATGCAGCGGGAATCCAGCAGGTCGCGGATGGCCTGCACCTGGGGCAGGATGATGCGCCCCTTCGGTGCTTCCTTGTCGATGGGGATCACCAGCACCACCACTGAGCCGGGCGCCACAAGGTCGCCTATGATCTTCGGGTCGTCGATGAACTCTGCGGGGGCGTTTTCCAGCAACGCCTGGCGAAGCTCGAGCACCCCCTTGCGCTCGGTGGCTTGCATGCAGACGGCGGGGACGCCGCGCAGCGCCTCGGGGATGGCTTGGCGGCAGGAGGCAAGCATGGAACCGCCTTGCTGCGGGCTGGCTGCTGCGCTGCGGTATATGCCCTGGTCGTTCGTCTGCTCCGCGCCGGTGTCGGCATGCATGCCAGCGGGGCTCTTCAACAGGTCGATCTTGTTGAACACGATGATGAAGGGGATGCTGCGGGCCTTCAGCTGGGCCACGATGCCGTCTTCGTATTCGCCCCAAACGCCGGCCTGCGTTACCACCACGCCCAAGTCGCAGCGGTCGAACACCTTTTCAGTGCGCTGGGCGCGCAGCTGGCCCACCAC
>CAVDWN010000085.1:0-5864 GCA_963612535.1 Sphaerochaetaceae bacterium | reverse complement strand
GGTCTCGTCCAGCTCGCAGCCGCACCCGCTGGCCACGCCGAACGCCGGCGAGAACACCGTAAGGCACTCTATGAGCCTGTGCCGCATGGTGAAGGCGGTCTTCAGACACACGCCGCAGCGGTCCGCGCACTCGCGCAGCGGCAGCATCAGCACGAAGCACTCCGCGTAGGCCATCCAGGTCTCATTGGGCAGCTTCGTGTTCCCCAGGATGCGCTCGCTCTTTGCGTCGAACGTCCTGCCGCAGTCCTTGCACAAGTACCGATGAGTGCCATCTGCGCTGCGGCCCTTCTTCACGAAGTCGACCGACCCGCAGCGAGGGCAGCACCTCGGCCCCTGCTGCTCGCCTGCGGAGTCGTCGAAGAGCGCTGCGCGTATCACGCCCTGGACGGACTCGATGGCGCGCTGGCGCTCGGCTCTGCTAAGCTTCGCCATGCCGTCCTTGAAGCTGCTGACCAGGCTTTCGGCGTTCATGTCTTCTCCGTTCTCCGTGTTCCTGGTCTTATTATAGCACGGTGATGGCACCCCTATGTCAATGGTGGTCTAACAGAGCTATGATTTTAGCATTGTACATTTTGCCATTTGGACCTAACGATACAGAGCAGCTATCTCATCCTCCAAAGCCGACCAGTCTCTTTCTGTCGCGGTATCTATGCCGGCTTCGGCCAAAGAGATTCGTAGGCCCTCGTCGTCCCTCAAACGGTCAATCAGGCTCCGGGCCTCTTCGTAGTTGCCCTGCTTATACATAAGACAATTAACCCCATCGACCAAATATTCAACATTGCCCTCGTTGGGGCACACAACAACATTCCCGCCTGTCGCCATCATCTCAAGCGGCGGATATGAAAAACTCTCAAGGACGCTTGTCTTAAGAAGAATGTGGCACTGCCTATACACGTCGCCGGTTTTCTCTTGAGGAACACGACCTAGATTCTTATCGACCCTATACCAATCCTTTGTCTTGCCGGTATAACACATGTACCAAACCTCATACACGGAAGGATCGAGCTTATTTGCGATTCGAAAAGCCTCGTCCACATTTTTGTATTCGGAGCCGCAATCGCCCTCTATCAATATGCGAATCTTGCCAGACCAGTCCCTACTCACCGGATAGAATCGACTCGTATCAAGCCCGTTTCTTGCAAACTTGCAATCATGCCCATACTTATCTTTGAGCCACGATTTGCACCATTTAGAAATGGTAAGGAAATCGATATTGCTCCCATTCTGGTAAGTCGATTCCGCATGGAATCTAAGCGGATTGCCAGCAGGCAGGAAATTTGTTTCGTAGTTCTGGACCAAGTAGAGTTTTTTCTCCACTCGGGGATAGCGATCAATAAAATCTACCGTATCCCACAATGTAGCAACAGCGACATCAAGGCGCGCGTGGACTGGGCAGTCGTCCATTTCCCCATTCGATACATGCCTGTTCAACACGGGAAATGAACGGCCCTCATAATTAACCCACAGGTCATTATTGTCAGAGCCCAAGAAGGTCACATCGTAACCTCGTTTCTGCATAATGCAACCATGTTTCAGGGCCACAAGGACACCACCGCTTATATTCATGCTGGGCATAACAAACGCAATATTCGGCGAAAGGTTTTCCTCAATGATTTCCCTGATCGTGAAAGAGTTGTAAACCGACGTACAGTTTTCTCGACAATACCTGTATGCCGCACATCCAAGCTCTTCCCTTCTCTCACTCGACAAGATCAAGTCAATCAGTGCGTTCTTCCAGGAAAGGGTATTGTTTTCGCACAAGATTCCGGTTTTTCCATCTTCAATGGAATCTGCAAACGCACCGACATTACTAGCGATAGTGGGAACCTTGAGAAGGGCCGCTTCAACCCACTTGTTTTCCGACTTAGCACGATTGAACAGCGAGTCCGCAAGCGGAGCAATATTGATATCGCATTTGGCAATATGAAAGGTTAACCTCTGCCACCCACAAAAGGAAAAGGTATCAACGCGGTCGCCGAACCTCAGCAACTCTTCGGGCAGCGTAAGCTCCCCTCCAATCAGAAGCCTTACGTTTTCGTATTTCTCCATAACTGAGACTAACGCAGGAAGCACTATCTCAAAATCGGCATTGTGCGTAATGCTGCCACTGAAATATCCGATAACGATCGCATCGGATTCTCTTCTTTTCTTCCAATATCTTTTTACACCAGAATAATGCTTCCGAAGCGCCTTACCTTCGAGCTCCGGAAGAACATCCCGCCTGTACAGAGCTTCCTCCGATAGAGCCAACATGCTATCAGAGGCAACGTTTCTATTGATGTAAACTTTTGGAACGAATTTCTGCAGCTCTTCAGCGAGCGCCTCGGTGGTCGTAATAGCCGCATCGCACAACGAAAGCGTTTTGCCCATTCGATCTACGCCATCATCATACAGGGCCTTATCCTGTGCGCACATTGAACGAACATATGGAATTGTACCGGTGTATTCGGTCGAGATCACCAGATCGTCGATATCATAAAGGACTTTCTTGTTGAGGCTTTTAGCCTTAGCGATAAACTCTCCGATATATTCCGTCCAAGGGCATCGGAATATAATAAATAGGCGTGCACGCCTAAGATAATTGTCGCTTAAATCCCATGCGTTAACCATCTTCGCAGCAAACCCCGCAGCAGCAAGCTGCTCAAGCTGATGGCCTACGCGATAGCGAATAGGATGGGGGACGGAGTAATCGCAACCATTGATAATGATTACATCGTAAAACCCATCACGCTCTTCGTTTTTCCATGCCTCAGATTTTTGAGAAACAAACCCTTTGAACCGGTCTGACACCCTTTCCCTAAAAAGCGTCTTCGCCTTTTTGCACGCCCAATAAAACCCCTCTTCCTCAAATGTGTACGAAAGATCCCCTTTGATTTTCTTGCAGTTAAGCACAGCGACCACCTAAAGCATAAACCTCGTCACAACATAAAACGCAGCGACCAAATATATCCACGCAAAGCCACAGGAATAAAGCACGAGGCAATTGTCCCTTCTTTGCGCTGCACGCGGAGTAACAAGGGCAAGAAGGGGAAGAATATAGAAGGGGAGCAGGTATCTACCCTGCATGCCCATAATCACATCTGACCTCAAGTCAACCGTCAACGTCCATTCCCTAAAAATGAGAAGGATCGCCACTGACATAAACACGGTCAGCAAAACGACAAACACCTTTTCCCATCGTGCAAACGACCTTGACTCTCCCAGATTAAACACAGCTGAAAACAAAAGGATCAAGCAATAAGCCCAGAAGCAAGGCTCCCAAATAGTGATATTGAGCGCCCCGAGAACCATCCCAGCAAATTCTTTAATCCAAAGCGGCCCCAACTCGATAGTTGAGTTAAGCATCACGGAAAGAAACTCTTTCGGATCCCTAACCAGCTCAAAAGTAGCTGAATATGTTGCCCCTTTATAGAGAGCAACGACAAGCGCAACAGCGAGCACAACCGCAGCAATGGTTCCGCAGTAAATAAACTTTCTAACCCTACCAGATGCAATACGAGGAACCAAAAGCAAAAGAAGCAAAGCAAGTGGCGCATAGGCGAACTTCGATATGCACGTCAGAACCAGCAGTAAAAGCAGTCCGACAATGTTAGACCATTTAACGGACTTGGAGAATTTCAGGTAGAGAACGTATGTGACAAATGCCAAGGCAACCACATTAACCATTGCATCTGCACTTAGAGAAAACTCCTGTTGAATCATCATGGGATTCAACAGATACACGCACACCAAAACCTTGCCAAATGGCACTTTTTTTACGATCCAATAACCTACAGCAAGAAATATGGAACCGTTAACGATACGCCCAACGATGATGGCGCAATAGGGATTCACCCCAACTAAGGCACAAGCATGGATTGCCCAGCTGGGAAAGATATAGAGATGAACGAAATAACCCGTAAGATCTCGCCCAATATAGACGGTGTCTTCCCAGCTAGACTGATTGCCCATTACTGCCTGTAGGCCCGCGTATGTTGTTGGCATGCTCTCAAGAATTGCGGGGACCTGCGTACCTGCTCCCGTTAGCTTAAGGTCGAATGCTCGATAAATATGCCAGCATTCATCGGGAACCTGGTTTGGCAAAAGGAAAAACGCAAAAATCAAGCCGGCAGGGAATGCGACAAGCAGAAAGACCCTCTCCGGATGCCCACGCCACGATCTAAGCAGAACCAGAAAGAAAACGCCAACGAGAAACGCGCAAGCTACAGAAAATGCAAGAGGGCTCTTTCCGCAAAGGTGAGCAGAATAGGACAATACTGCGTTGAAAGAGATTACAGCAACAAACAGGCAGCATAAGAAGTAAGCAGCGAGGCACGGAAGCCATTTGCTATCGAATGCCGCGCATACTCGCGACCCCGTTTTTTGCACTTTGCAAAAAGCACTTTTTGCGTTACCTGAATCCATTTCTCTCCTTAGGCTAAAACTGCAGAAACACTTTTTTGGGAACCGCCAATCATAAAGCACTCATGCCGAATGAAGGATCCCGATCTCCGTGTCGGTCAACCCGGCCTGCCCCCGAAAGAAGGTCAATCCATCAACCCCGCAACGACCCATCAGCAAAAGCGCTCCTGCTATAGAATCAAGATTTGTCGGGTCGATAAGGACTAACGGAGAATCCGCCTTTGCCGCATAGCACCCCGCCGATACCAAATCAGGCCACTGGGCCAAAGAGGCAGATGCCACCGTAAGGCTCTTTGATCGGAAGGAGCGCATTTCTTCATCCGCGATATCCGCGCATGAATCCCAAACTGCTGCCCCGGCCCCAATCTCCTTAAACGGAGGTTCGCAACCAGAATCCGTCATAACCTGTGCGGCGTAGGGTCCAATAGCATCGAAATAAACTCCCTGTTCGGCGGCATAGCCAAAGATGCGTTCCGCATCGACCCTCTCGAAGAAAATAAATGCCGGAAGCTTACCCCTGCATAGTATGGGAGCTGCAGCCAATGACTGGACGTTGTCCTCAAATCCAATCAATGCAGCTCGAGTGCCCCAAAATTGCCTATCTTTTCCGTATCGGTAAATAGACAAGCAAAATTCGAATAAAGATTGGTCCTTGCCGAAGTATTCAACGGAAGGCGCCCACGGCAATGCCCTTATCTGGTCAAAAGCCGAAGGGCTATGCCAACCGCAATCCAGGTAGAAAATAGTGCCCGGTTTTTTGTTTGTGAGAAACAAGAGCACCGACTCGGAAAGTCGGTCTCCCTTTGTTGGGAGAATCGGTGCATCCATGGCACCAGAAAGCGCATTGGCCACAATCGCATTTGCATGCGTACTATCCGCGACAATAATAGCAGTGGAGACAGCGCTATTTTCCCATGCCGACTCCATCGCATGAGCGCTGACAGCACTAGCATCGTCCCCGGCGATCATCCTTACAGCGCGGTCTTTATGCACTGCAGCATTCTTCATATGATCGAAAACGATCTGCTCCGATTCCGAACTGCCCGTGCGACCACCTAATCCGGCATAAATGCGGCAAACATACTCGGCAGCACCCTGCAGTCGCTCATGTCCCTTCTCGATCCAAATGGCACGATTGCACAGCCGCGAAATCTGCTCGTTGCTGTGCGAAACAATGAGCACCGTAACTCCATGGCGTTCGATAAGCTCGGTAATACGGTCCTCACACTTCTTCTGGAACATGAAGTCGCCCACGGAAAGAACTTCATCTACAACCAGGATTTCCGGAACGATTACCGTTGCGATGGCGAACGCAATACGCGCCACCATGCCCGAAGAGTAGTTCTTCAGGGGCATGTCCAGGAACTTCTCTACCTCGGCAAATTCAACGATGGCATCAAAGTTCTCATCGATGAACTGCTTGGAATAGCCCAGCAGCGCGCCATTGAGGTATATGTTCTCGC
>CAVDWN010000084.1:0-5980 GCA_963612535.1 Sphaerochaetaceae bacterium | reverse complement strand
CCCAAGCCCTGCAGTTGGACGAAGCAGCGAGCGCCATTCTGGCGAGTGCAGGGGAGGCAAAAAGGGCGAGGCATTGGCCTTTTGTGCCATGCCTCGCCCTTTGAGGTTTCCCTGTGCCGCCAGAATGGCGCGCAGCGTCGGATCGTCTCATGCGTGTTTCCGACGTTCGTAGAACGTCGGAACCTCAAAGCTTACTCAGCGGACTTCACCCAAGAGAACATCTCGCGGATCTTGGCGCCGGTGGTCTCGATCTCGTGGGTGTTGATGGCCTCACGCTGCTCCAGGAGCCACTTGTGGTCGTTCTCGCAGTCGGCAACGAACTCCTTGGCGAACTCGCCGTTCTGGATGCGCTTCAGGATGAGCTTCATGGCCTCGCGGGACTGCTCGTTGATGACCTTGGGGCCAGCGTAGTACTCGCCGTACTCTGCGGTGTTGGAGATGGAGAAGTTCATGAAGTGGATGCCGCTCTCGTACATGAGGTCGACGATCATCTTCATCTCGTGGTAGCACTCGAAGTATGCCAGCTCGGGCGGATAGCCTGCCTCGGTCAGGGTCTCGAAGCCGGCCTTAACCAGCTCTACCAGGCCGCCGCAGAGAACTGCCTGCTCGCCGAAGAGGTCTTCCTCGGTTTCCTGGGCGAAGGTTGCCTTGATGATGCCGGAACGGGCACCGCCAACACCCCAGCAGTAGGACATGATGATGTCCCAAGCGTTGCCGGTTGCGTCCTGGTATACGCAAGCCAGGTCGGGCACGCCAGAACCCTCGGTGAACTGACGGCGAACGATGTGGCCGGGGCCCTTAGGAGCGCACATAACGACGTTCACATCTTCGGGAGCCTTGATGTAGCCGTAGTGGATGTTGAAGCCATGGGCGAAGGCCAGGGTGTTGCCTGCCTTGAGGTGAGCCTCGACGTGCTCCTTGTATACCTTGGGCTGAAGCTCGTCGGGAACGAGGATCATGATGAAGTCTGCTTCTTCGGCAGCCTGGTCCATAGTGGTAACCTTCAGGCCAGCCTCTTCGGCGACAGCCCAGTTCTTGGAGCCCTCGCGAAGGCCGACGCGAACGTCAACACCGGAATCCTTCAGGTTCAGCGCATGGGCGTGACCCTGGGAGCCGTAGCCGATGATGGCTACCTTCATACCCTGGATAACCTTGGGATCGACGTCGTTTTCGTAATAGATGGTTACAGCCATGATTCATCCCTTCTTCTAATGACTGACTGTTTACTATATGGCGAATTGCACGTGCGGCGGGCAGCTTAGCTGACCTTGGAACCGCGGGACATTGCAATTATACCCGTACGGATTATCTCCTTGATGCCGTAAGCGCGCAGCAGGTCTTCCATGCCGGCGATCTTCGACTCGGTGCCCGTTACCTCGATGGTGAGCGAGCTCTTGCCCACATCCACGATGTTGGCGCGGAACACGTTGGCGATCTCGATGATCTCGCTGCGGCGCTCGGGGTTGGCGTGCACCTTGAACAGCACCAGCTCGCGCTCGATCGCCTTTTCCTGCGTGAGGTCGGTGATCTTGTGCACGCTGATGAGCTTGTGCAGCTGCTTGGTGATCTGCTCGTAGGCCGTGTCGTCGGCGATCATGATGATGGTAAGGCGCGAAAGCGTCACATCTTCGGTAGGGCCGACGGAAAGCGACTCGATGTTGAAGCCGCGGCGGGAGATAAGGCCGGTAACGCGGCTGAGCACGCCCGACTTGTTCTCTACCAGGATGGAGAGGATATGCCTTTGCGGTTCGCTCATCTTAACGACCCCCTTCTTTGTTCTCGCCGGCTTGCGCGGCGGCGTTGGCCTCGGCGGCATTGGCAAAGGGCAGGCTCTCGAAGCCTTCCAGCATGTCGGAGATGGGGCCTACGTTGATGGCGCCGATGATGTCGTCGAGCGGAGCGCCGGGGGCAACCATCGGGAACACGTTCTCGCCGCGGTCGATGCGCATGTCCAACAGCGCCGGGCCGTCGTAGGCCAGAAGCCACTTCATGGCCTCCTCAAGCTCTTCGGGCTGGCTGATGCGCTTGCCGCCCCAACCGTACGCCTCGCACAGCTTCACGAAGTCGGGGTTGTCGGGCAGAAGCGTTTCGCTGTAGCGCTGGTTGTAGAACAGGCCCTGCCACTGGTGAACCATGCCCAAGGCGGAGTTGTTCATCAGCAGCACCTTCACGTTGATGCCGTTGATGGCGGCGGTGGCCATCTCCTGCACGTTCATCTGGTACGAGCCGTCGCCGGCGATGCAGACAACCTCCTTTTCCGGGAAGGCAACCTTGGCGCCGATGGCTGCGGGGAAGCCGAAGCCCATGGTGCCCAAGCCGCCGCTGGAAAGGAAGGTGCGCGGCACATCGCGGTCGATGTGCTGGGCAGCCCACATCTGATGCTGGCCAACCTCGGTGGTGACGATGGAATTCTCCGGCTCAAGCAGGCTGGAAAGCAAGTCCAGTGCGCCTTCAGGCGAAATGGTGCCGTTCAGAGTGGCGTAGCCGGGGCTGTAGAACGGATGGCGCGAGCGCCAGCCCTCGATCCGCTTCAGCCATTCGGCCGTCTTGGGCTCGTAGCCGTTCTGCTCAAGCTGGTTGTTTATGCCGGCAAGCACCACCTTCGCATCGCCCACGATGGGGATCTGCGGAATGCGGTTCTTGCCGATTTCCGCAGGGTCCACATCCACATGGATGACCTTGGCATCCGGCGCGAAGTCGGCAAGCTTGCCCGTAACGCGGTCGGAGAAGCGCGCGCCCACCGCAATAAGCAGGTCGGCATTGGTAACCGCGTAGTTGGCGTACATGGAGCCGTGCATGCCCACCAACCCCAGGTTCAGCGGGTTGGAGGACGGGAAGGCGCCCTTGCCCATAAGCGTGTTCACCACCGGGATCTGCAGCTTTTCGGCAACAGCTTGCAGCTCTTCCTCGGAATGGGAGGCGATGATGCCGCCGCCGATGTACAGGATGGGGCGCTCGGCTTCCTTCATCATCTCGGTGGCCTGGCGGATCTGGCGCAGGTTGCCCTTCACCGTGGGCTTGTACGACGGGATAAGCACGTCTTCGGGGTACTCGAACACCATTTCCGCACCGGCAAGGTCGGACGGGATGTCGATGAGCACCGGGCCGGGACGGCCGGAGTTGGCGATGTAGAAGGCCTCGCGGAAGGTCTTGGTCATGTCCTCGCAGCTCTGCAGCAGGTAGCTGTGCTTCACGATGGGCATGGTGATGCCCACGATGTCGGACTCCTGGAACGCATCGGTGCCGATGACGCTGCGCGGCACCTGGCCGGTGATAACCACCATGGGCACGCTGTCCATGTAGGCGGTGGCGATGCCGGTTACCGTGTTGGTGGCGCCCGGGCCGGAGGTGACGATTACCACGCCGGGCTTGCCGGTTGCGCGGGCATAGCCGTCGGCCTCGTGCGTTGCGCCCTGCTCGTGGCGGGCAAGCACGTGGTTGATCTTCTTAGAGTCGTACAGGGCATCGTAGATCTTGATGGCCTGGCCACCCGGGTAGCCGAACACGGTGTCTACGCCCTCGGCCTCGAGCGAGGCGATGATGGCCTCTGCGCCGAGCATCTTCTTGCCCTGCTTTTCGGTATGGGGGCCAAGACCCATCTTGGCCTCATACTCCTTGTCGATTATGCTCATCCGAAATACGCCCCCTTGTCAGCGCTGGAAACCAGCTTGGCATAGCGAGCAAGCACGCCAACCTGGTACTTGGGCTCGGGCTTGACCCATGCCGCACGGCGTGCGTCAAGCTCTGCATCGGATACCTCAAGCGTAAGGGTGCCCTCATCGATGTCGATGTCGATGATGTCACCTTCGTGAACGAGTGCGATCGGGCCGCCCGCCGCAGCCTCGGGGCTCACGTGGCCGATAGCGGGGCCCTTGGTGGCGCCGGAGAAGCGCCCGTCGGTGATAAGGGCAACGGACTTGTCCAAGCCCATGCCGCAGATGGCGCTGGTGGGCGTGAGCATCTCGCGCATGCCCGGGCCGCCTGCAGGGCCCTCATAGCGGATAACCACAACGTCGCCGGCGTTGATCTTGCCGCCGAAGATGGCCTCGCAGGCCTCTTCCTCGGACTCGAAGACGCGTGCCGGGCCGCGATGCTTGCGCATGTCGTCGGAAACGGCCGACTGCTTCACCACGCCGCGGTCGGGCGCAAGGTTGCCGTGCATAACGCGCAGGCCGCCATAGGGGCTGTAGGCGTTTTCAACGGTGCGGACCACTTCGCCGTCCACCTCGGGGCATTCCTTGATCCACTCGGCCATGGAGCCGTGGCAGGTGGTTGCCTCGCCGTCGAGCAGGCCGTGGCGGCCCAGCTCGCCGATGATGGCGGGGATGCCGCCGGCAGCGTTCAGGTCCTCGATGTGCAGCGGGCCGGCAGGCGCGATGCGCGTGATGTTGGGAACCTGGCGGCAAACCTCATCCCAGTCATCCATGGTGATGGGGCAGCCAGCCGCGTGGCTGATGGCGGTAAGGTGCAGCATGGTGTTGGTAGAGCCGCCGAAGGCCATGTCAAGCGCCATGCCGTTGCGGATGGAGTGCTCGTTGATGATGTCGAGCGCGGTGATGTCCTTTTCCACCAGCTCCATAACCTTCATGCCGGCATGCTTGGCCAAGCGGATGCGCTCGGAGTACACGGCCGGAACGGTGCCGTTGCCGGGAAGGGCGATGCCCAGGCCCTCGGAAAGGCAGCAGATGGAGTTGGCGGTGAACATGCCCGAGCAGCTGCCGCAGGTGGGGCACGCCGTGTTTTCCAGCCACTTGCATTCCTCTTCGGTCATGGTGCCGGCGGTTACCTGGCCCACGGCGTCGAAGAGGCTGTTCAGGTCGGTCTGGTTGCCGCACTTGTCGTGGCCGGCCAGCATCGGGCCGCCGGAAACCAGAACCGTGGGGATGTTCAGGCGGCAGGCCGCAAGCAGCATGCCGGGAACGATCTTGTCGCAGGACGGGATAAGCACCAGGCCGTCGAAGGCATGGCCCTTCACCACGCATTCAACCGAGTCGGCGATAACCTCGCGGCTGGTAAGCGAGTAGTGCATGCCGTCGTGGTTCATGGCGATGCCGTCGCACACGCCGATGGTGGTTGCCTCCAAGGGAGTGCCGCCCGCCATGCGCACGCCGGCCTTTACCGCATCGGCGATCTTGTCCAGGTGGTTGTGGCCGGGGATAACGTCGTTGGTGGAAGAGATTACGGCGATGAGAGGACGCTCAAGCTCCTCGTCGGTCAGGCCGTCGGCCTTCAGCAGGCTTCGGTGCGGTGCACGCGCAAGGCCTTTCTTGATAGCATCGCTGCGCATCTGATCACGCCCCTTTCTTTCGGGCTCTTGTGGGCTCATGTCGGCGGGCGAACCCGCGCATAAAAAAATCCTGTGCAGCAGACTGCATCAGGACCACAAGCAAGGGGGATAACCATTCCCACCGACCGGTAACGGGGCCTCCGATTCAGCCTACTGACCCACCACCGCCCCGGAGATCGTCCGCGGAGAATGGCGAATGTTCAGGCAGAACAGCTCAGAGGCGCCTTTCGGACCGTCCAACCGCTGGCTTCCAGCAACCGCCAGCTCTCTGTGGGAAGGATTCGTCCCTACTTTTCCTCGTCAACGCTTTTCAGTGACTGCAACTATAGCACCGTTACGGTGGCTTAGCAGAAGTTTATTTCGATTGGCGAACTTTTCTACGCCGCCAACACAGCAGCCGCGGCAAAACACGACGGGCGCGGGTTGGGCAAGGGCGCGCAGGGCGTACGGCGAAGCGCAGCGGAGAGATCGCAGGAAGCAGGTCGCAGCCACAACGCAGCGGCTAGGCTCAGGCAGGGAAATCGAAGCGCGTGAAGCATCGCACAAGCAAAGCGCGGGCGCCCCTACGCCTGGAGCTTGGGCAAGGGCTTGCCGTCGCGGCGGCTTACCTCGCAGCCTTGGCGCACCAATTCCGCTATCACCGATTCGGCCAAGAACGGCAGGCGCTCGTTCACCTTGGGCGTGAGCCCCTCC